>JANODK010000119.1:0-60851 GCA_031412655.1 Chryseolinea sp. | reverse complement strand
CACACCACAAAGGCAGATGCGGAATTGTATGCCACCAAAAATAAATTTTACATCAAAGGTCTATACAATGCGGGCTCATCAAAAGAAATTATGATTCCAGGCTTAGGTGTTTCACAAGGTTCCGTGAAAGTATATGCCGGTGGAATTCCCTTGAATGAGAATACGGATTATTCGGTAGATTATACGTTTGGAAAAATTACCATTCTTAACGAATCCATTCTCAACTCAGGAAAAAACATTGAAGTAAAATATGAATCGGCAGATCCATTCTCATTTCAAACCAGAAGTTTGCTCGGCACCCGCATTGACTACCGGCCTTCAGACGATGTGAGTTTTGGTTCAACATTACTCTATTACAATGAACGACCAGTGATTAGTCGCAACCAGATTGGAACAGAGCCAGCACGCAATTGGGAGTATGGCTTTGATTTTAATGTAAATAAAAAGAGCCGCCTGCTTACCAAAATAATTGACGCTTTACCCATCATTCAAACCAAAGAAGCTTCTACGATAAATGTAACGGGCGAGTTTGCTCAGTTACTTCCTGGCACCTCCAACAAAATAGACGGAGAGGGCACTGCTTACTTAGACGACTTCGAAAATTCTGCAACACCCTATTCATTAATAAATGCCAACGCCTGGAAACTTGCTGCCACGCCAAAAGCAACAGACTTTGATGATAGCAATGGTCAACCAAACGATATTCGCGCAGATTTTAAACGTGCAAAAATTGCGTGGTACACTGTTGATAATCAATTTTATCGTGCCTCCGGGCGATACAAGCCTGACTACTTTACTGAAAGCGTTCTTCAAAATCACTATGTACGTGCGGTTAACCCACAAGAAATTTTTCCAGCAAGAAATCCTTACCAGGGAAATTTCTATGAACAAGTTTTTGATGTTGCATACTATCCAAAAGAGCGCGGCCCCTATAATTACAATACGAATCTTGGTAGTGATGGCTTTCTGCCTGCCTCTTCTCGGAAAGATAACTGGGCTGGTATAACCAGCGCCATCCGCACAGAGGTAGATTTTGACAAGGCCAATATTGAGTATGTTGAGTTCTGGCTACTTGACCCATTCATCACAACAGATAATGGATTGATCGATGATGGTACCGGCACTGCACCTGCCCATGCAACAGCAGGTAAATTGATTTTTCAATTGGGCAGTATTTCGGAAGATGTAACACGCGATGGACAGCACGGCTTTGAAAATGGATTACCACCTAATGGGAATTTATCAGAAGCCAACAAAACTCCCTGGGGCTATGTAACGAAGCAACAATACCTTACCAGCTCATTTGACGACAAGCCAGAAAGCCGCGCCAATCAGGATGTTGGATATGATGGTATACCCGATGCAGTCGAGTCTGATTTTTTTGAGGAACCATATTTAAAAATTCTCAGAAATAATTTGCCTACTGTGCCTGAAAAGATAACATCCGATCCTTCCGGAGATAACTTCAAATATTTCTTAGACGGAAGTTACGATGAAGATAAAGCTTACTTATTAGAGCGCTACAAAGAAATCAATGGACACGATGGCAATTCTCCTATCATCAGTGGAAGTGATGAGGTAACGCCATCGGGTAGCACCATACCCGACAATGAAGATTTGAATGCGGACAATACCCTAAGCGAGTTGGAAGAATATTATCAATATGACATAGACCTTGACCCAGCGAAATTAGCCATCGGCAAAGAATACATCACCGACCAAATAACCACTAATGATAATGTTGCTAAAGAACAAGTTACATGGTATCAATTTAGAATACCAGTGCGCCAGTTTGAAGAAAAAATTGGTAACATCGATGGATTCAAATCCATAAAGTATGTCCGCATGCTGCTTACAGGTTTTAAAGATCCTGTTGTGCTTCGCTTCGCCAATTTCAGATTGGTGGGAAGCAGATGGAGAAGATATCCAGGTAAACTATTGGCGGAGGGTCTTGATGTAACCCAGGAACCAAACTCAGATAATTTTGTAGTTTCAGTGGTGAACCTGGAAGAAAACAGCTCTGTTCCTACCACTAATCCAGGTGCCACAAAAGAAAAATCACCGTACCGTATCCCTCCCGGTGTTGTGCGCGATCGTGACAACACCTCTACTGTTCCTCGTGAATTAAACGAGCAATCTGTGCAGGTATGCATAGAAGATTTGAACGATGGTGATGGTCGGGCAATCTATAAAAATGTTGGAGCCGATTTATTCAACTATGGTCGTGTTAAAATGTTTTTCCATGCGAACAGCGCATCGAATGATGATGAGATGCACGTCTTTTTGCGATTGGGTACTGACTTTGATCAGAATTATTATGAAATTGAAATTCCGCTCAAAATAACAAAACCTGCCAACACCGAAATTGAACGCGAAATCTGGCCTGAAGCCAATGAAATCGATTTGGATCTGGATGAATTATATGCGCTAAAAGCAGAGCGAGACCGCGGAGGATTTTCGCTTTCTGAAAGTTTCCCAGTCAGTGGTCCTAAACAAGTTGGTCGTCATCTCATTCGAATTTTTGGAAGACCCGATTTAAGCAGTGTTCAACTGATGATGATTGGTGTAAAGAATCCACGCAGTAGTGACAAGCGTCCTCATTCTGTTTGTATATGGGCGAATGAACTGCGCCTTACCGATTTTAATCGCACACCAGGTTGGGCCGTTAATGCCACGTTAAGTGCAAAACTTGCTGACTTTGCGACCGTGACGGGTACGGTTCGTCATAGCACCTTTGGCTTTGGTGGTGTGAGTTCTAAAATCTTTGAACGCACACGAGAAGAAACTACGGCTTATGATGTTTCTACCATGATAAACCTGGACAAACTTATTCCCGGAAACACAGGTATTAAACTACCGATGTTTTTAAGCTACCAAAACACAACAAAAGATCCGGGTTATGATCCAGCCAACCCTGATATGAAGTTGGATGCGCTTAAGAAATCATTTAGCAGCAGTGAGCAAGAGTCTGCCTATTTAAAATTGATACAAGATGTCGAATCGAGGCGAAGTTTAAATTTTGTGAACGTGCGGAAAGTAAAAACAAAACCGAATGCCAAAACGCACATTTATGATATTGAAAATTTTTCGTTAAGCTATTCCTACAGTGATCGACTGCGTACCAACTTTACAACTGTGGAATCAAAGCAAGAAGATCAAAAGGCATCGATTGCCTATAATTTTTCTCCCAAAGCAACCGGTATTGAACCCTTTAAAAATTCAAAAGCACTTAGTTCTCCGTGGCTGAAACTCATCAAAGATTTTAATGTTAGCTTTCTGCCAAACAATCTCTCCGTTCGGTATGATTTGGATCGATCGTTTGGAAAAAATATCTACCGAAACGAAGGTGGTGTACCATCAACACCTGCCTATCTGAAATATTTTACATTCAACCGTCAATACAACTTGCGATGGAATCTCACCAAAGCACTTTCACTTGAATATGCTTCCCGTGCCTACGCCATCATTGACGAACCCGATGGTGATATCGATACGCAAGAGAAAAAAGATGTGGTGATCAATAACCTGAAGAAGTTCGGGCGTATGAAAAACTTTGAACAGAACATAACCCTCAACTACACATTGCCTCTTGATAAAATCCCTGTAACGGACTGGCTAGGGGCAGATTATCGTTACCAGGTAAACTACAACTGGAAAGCAGGTCCATTAAATAAACCTGATATAGATGAGGAGCCGAATGACATACCTGATGATCTTGACTTTAAAAATATTATCGACAACAAAAAATCACAAAACCTGACCGGGCGTGTTGATCTATTAAAGCTTTATAACAAAGTAAAGTTCTTGAAAGAAATTAATACGCCACCAAAGCCTGTGCCCACACGCAAGTCAACCAACCCAACCGTTAAGCCGCCACCCGATACAATACGGACAACACCTCCTTTCATTAAGGGAATTGCCAAGTTGATTATGTCGGTTCGATCAATTAATGGTTCATACGAACGATCAGAAGGCACACTCCTTCCCGGTTATTCAGGCACGCCAAAGTTTTTTGGAATGGATGAGAACTGGAAATCACCAGGATGGGGTTTTGTGTTAGGAGATCAAAATCCAAATATTCGTACTTCTTTAGCGGATGCGGGATACATCACTAAGAATCCGAGCATTACTACACCGTTCAGTCAAATGCGAACTGATAATTTTAATCTCCGCGCCAATATTGAACCTACTGCTGATTTAAAAATTCAAGTTGATGTAAAGAAAGAATCAAGTAGTTCTTATCAGGAAATATATCGTTATAACCTTGACTCAGCCCGGTATGAATCATTAAATCCAAATAGAAGTGGAAGCTATCGTATTTCATATCTTACTATTAAAACAGCATTCGCAAAAAGCAACGATGAAACAGAATCGAGTGTGTTCAAAACGTTTGAAGAAAATCTAATCGAAATAAAAGAACGATTTAGGAAAGCAAATATTGGTAGTGGTGAATCGTACGACACTACCTCGCAAGATGTTTTAATACCAGCCTTTATCGCTGCATATAGTGGCAAGAATGTTAATACTATCAGCCTTACTCCTTTCCAAAAAACACCACTCCCCAACTGGCGGTTAGATTACACCGGCTTAAATAAATTAAAAGGTTTTAAAGATATATTTCAGTCGGTGACCGTAAGTCATGCTTATCAATCTTCTTATTCTGTTTTGAATTATTCCAACTCGCTGGAATTTAACGACCAAGCCTCTCAAGATAATCTTAGCATTGACCACTCCGTAGAAGATTACAACAGCAGTTACTTTGGTAAGACTGTAGATGGTAAACTAATACCAATGTATGTAATTAGTCAGGTTCTTATCTCGGAGCAGTTCTCTCCGCTTATTGGTATAAGTGTTCGCACGAAGAGTCGCATAACCGCTAACTTCCAGTACAAAACCAAACGTGATCTCGCGTTGAATATATCGAATGCACAAATCACTGAACAAACAAGTAAAGACATATCGTTAGAAATGGGCTTCACTAAAACGGGAATGAAACTTCCGTTCAAATCGCAAGGTCGCACCATTGTGTTGAAGAACGATCTTACCTTTAGGCTTAACGTTACCGTTTCTGATCAAAAGACAATTCAACGCAAAGTTGATGAGCTCAACATTATCACGAATGGAAATGTTAATTATCAAATCAAACCCAATCTAAATTATACCGTAAGTCAAAAGCTAAGTATTCAGCTCTATTACGATCGCACTATAAACGATCCGGTTGTTTCAAGTAGCTACAGAAGAACCACAACTCGCTTTGGTGCTCAGGTTCGCTTTAGCCTAGCACAATAAATAAGTTCCCTTTTTAGTCTGGAGTCTTCCGTTTCGAGTTTTGAACTTGCCGGCCTAGACCGTATTTTTGAGCGGATTTAAAACCTAGACTATGAATATTCCTGAAGGATTAAAGTACACAAAAGACCACGAGTGGGTTAAAATTGAAGGAAATACTGCCCTTGTTGGTATAACCGAATTCGCGCAAGGCGAGTTGGGTGATATCGTTTATGTGGACATTAGTTCAGTAGGACAGGAAATAGCAGAGCACGGAATTTTTGGAACTGTAGAAGCTGTTAAAACAGTTTCTGATCTCTATATGCCCATTAATGGCAAAGTGCTTGAAGTAAATCCCATCTTAGATGGCAGCCCTGAAAAAGTAAATTCTGATCCGTATGGTGATGGATGGATGATTAAAGTAGAAGTGAAGGGTTCTGTTGCTGAACTTCTAACAGCAGCACAATACAAGGAACTTATTGGTAAGTAATTAGTTTTTAGTTGATAGTTGTTCGTCTTCCGAATCGAGCAATCATCAATAAACAACAATCATGATCGAACTGCCCGTCATATCGCAAGAAGAAACAAGAAAACGCAAGCCAAACTGGCTTCGGGTAAAATTACCTGTTGGCCCGGATTACGCCCGCGTTCGCAAACTGGTTGATGAGTATAAACTTCACACCATTTGTGAAAGTGGGAATTGCCCGAACATGGGTGAGTGCTGGGGAGCAGGTACAGCCACCTTCATGATTCTTGGAAATGTATGCACGCGTTCATGCACGTTCTGTGCTGTTGCTACAGGACGCCCAACTGAATACGATCTTGATGAACCGAAGCGTGTAGCAGAAGCGATCAAATTGATGGGGGTTAAGCATGCCGTAATCACGTCTGTAAATCGTGATGAATTAAAAGACCGTGGTGCAGAAGTTTGGTACAACACTGTAGTGGAAACAAAAAAAATTAGTCCGGAGACGACTATAGAAACACTCATACCTGATACAAAGGGAAATTGGGATGCGCTCTATCGCATGATTGAAGGCAAACAAGAAGTGGTAAGTCACAACATGGAAACCGTTGGAAGACTTTACCGCATGGTTCGTCCACAGGCGAAATACGAACGCAGCTTAGAGCAGATAAAAAGAATTCGCGAAGCGGGTATGCGCACCAAGTCAGGTATCATGCTAGGCCTAGGCGAAACAAAAGAAGAACTGTACAAAGCAATGGATGATCTTGCCGAAAATGGTTTGCTCATCTTAACGCTTGGCCAATACTTGCAGCCTACTAAAATGCATTTGGAAGTTGCAGAATTTATTCATCCTGACACATTCGAACTTTACAAAGAGGAAGGATTGAAACGCGGACTAAAATATGTTGAGTCTGGTCCGCTTGTGCGCTCATCGTATCATGCGGAGCGACATGTTAATGTTCCAATCGTTTAAGGTTAAGAGTTCCGAGTCTAAAGTTCAAAGTTCCAGGTTCAATGTTTCTAGTTTCTAAGCTATCGACTATGGACTGTTGATTATAGACTTTTTGTCAATTTGCTATATCATCTGTGATTGTCAGATTGAAAGAGCTTAGCTGAACTACATATCTCCGAAGTGGAGTAATGGCCGGGCCACTAGTGGGTTGGCCTGTACTTAAACTAAAAGTGGAATTACTACACGTATCAATAATGAATTGATCCGAGATGTCTACATCCACCGTTGCACACGCTTCATTTGGATGGAAGGAACTATTGCGCTCATAGGCAATGTAAGTCGATACATTTTTTCGATACAGAATAATGCCACGAACTCCACCATTAAGGTATTGATAACCTCCGTCAAACTGGAGTGACGGGTAAGTAGCAAGATTAATAATAATGTCAGTAAACTGAACATAGGGTATTGGATCATCCGAAAGATCGGGTTCACAACTGCTAAAGAAAGTCAATGAGAATAGCAGGAAGCTAAATGTAATTCTCTTCACCACACCGTCCATTTTCTCCATCACTATCAAATCAATTGAATATTAATTATTAACGCTCAGCTGCAAAGCCTAGTATTCATAGAAACCTTTTCCTGACTTGCGACCAAGATGACCGGCATTTACTTTCTGCTGTTGTATTTTACTGGGCCTGAAGCGAGGCTCATGATGAAATGCTTCGTACATGGAAGTTGTCACTGAAAAATTTGTATCGACTCCAATTAAATCCATTAACTCGAACGGTCCCATTTTAAAACCCACGTTCTTCATCAAGGTATCGATCGTTTTAAAATCTGCTGTTTTTTCTTCCAAGGCCTTTAGTGACTCAACGTAAAATAATCTTGCAACACGATTCACAATAAATCCGGGTGAATCGTTTGCTAGTACGGTGATCTTTAAAAGTTTTTCAGAAAAATTTTGAAGCGTGCTGATTGTTTCTTCATTTGTTTTGGCACAAGAAATAATCTCCACCAGTTTCATTACTGGTGCCGGATTAAAAAAATGAAGTCCTGCAAATCTTTCCTGATGCTTGAGCACTGATGCGATTTCCGTAATGGATATGGAAGAAGTATTGCTGGCAAAAATGCAGTCACTGGAATTAATTCGTTCCAGTTCCAAAAATATTTTTTGCTTTACCTCAAGCTTTTCAACAATGGCTTCAATCACCAAATCAACTTGCAGTTGACGAAAATCTTCAACGGCACGAATCTTAAGAAGTATATTTTTTCGTTGCTCTTCACTTAACCTTCCCTTCTCAACTAAGGCAGCTGTATTTTTTTCGATTGATAATAAAGCGCCTTTAATTTGTTCGGGTTGCGCATCATAGAGCAAAACTTCATAACCCGATTGAGCGCACACTTGTGCAATGCCCTGGCCCATCGTTCCAGTACCAATAACACCAACGGTTTGAAGGGCTTCTATTTTCATTTACACTGTGCTTTGAAACTGACGAAGGAAACGTACATCGTTCTCCGAGAATAAACGCAAATCATTTATTTGATAACGCAACATGGTGATGCGTTCAATGCCCATACCAAAAGCAAAGCCTGTATATTCTTCGGGATCAATTCCACAATTGCGCAATACATTTGGGTGAACCATACCGGCACCTGCAATTTCAACCCAACCAGAATATTTACAAATGTTACAACCTTTGCTGCCGCAGATAAAACAAGAAACGTCAATCTCTGCACTTGGCTCAGTGAAGGGAAAGTATGAAGGGCGCAAACGAATTGTTGCGTCTTTGCCATACATCTCTTTTGCAAAGTGAAGAATGGTTTGTTTCAAATCAGCAAAGCTTACATTCTTGTCTACATACAAACCTTCTACCTGATGAAAGAAACAATGTGCTCGTGCGGATATAGCTTCGTTGCGATACACACGTCCCGGCATGATGGCACGCATGGGAGGTTTCTGTGTTTCCATCATTCTAATCTGTACGTTAGATGTATGCGTGCGCAATAGCATCTCCTCTTTATTTGTCTCACTTTTCTTTTCCACAAAGAATGTATCCTGCATTTCGCGAGCCGGATGATTCTCTGGGAAATTCAAAGCAGAGAAATTATGCCAATCGTCTTCTACTTCCGGGCCATTGGCTACATTAAATCCAAGGCGTTCGAAGATTTCAATAATGCGATGTTTGGTAAGAGATAGTGGGTGAAGGTTTCCTATTTTATTTGAGACAGGCGGCAACGAAAGATCGATGTCTACCTTGCTTACAGCAGACGTTTCAACCTGCTGATTCATCTCCACCAGTTTTGCTTCAGCAGTTTGTTTTAATTGGTTTAGAATTTTTCCAACATTCTTCTTCACCTCTACCGGCATTGTTTTCATTTCTTCAAACAATTCGGTAATCGCTCCCTTCTTGCTAATGTATTTAAGCCTGAAATTCTCGACAGCCTGCTTATCACTTGCTGTGAATTCTGTTACTTCTTTTAAAAGACTATTAATACGCTCTTCCATTCAGCTCTAAATTGATGAGATTAAGGAGCAAAAATACACTTTTGATGATTATCACATCGTAATTGGTACCAAGTAAAAATTGTATTTATCCGGGCTCCCTGGATTGATTTTCACAATCCTTTTTAAAGATACCAAAATTTAAGATGTTTGATTTCAATTCAACTCATGGCCAAAACTCTCTTCACTGTACTTTACGAGGACAATCACTTACTGGTGGTGAATAAATCAGCCGGTGTTTTGGTACAAGGCGATGCAACGGGCGATGTGCCATTAGCTGAACTGTGTAAAGCCTACATTAAAGAAAAACATGATAAGCCTGGTGCTGTTTTCCTGGGTGTGGTGCATCGACTCGATCGACCTGTAAGTGGTGTTGTTGTGCTAGCGCGTACTTCTAAATCACTTGAGCGGATGAATGCGTTGTTTCGTGAACGTGAAACCAAAAAAACATATTGGGCTATTGTTACGAACAAGCCATTACATACCGAAGGCACTTTGTTGCATTGGCTCTTGAAAGACGAAAGCAAAAACAAAACCACTGCATTTAAAAAAGAAACCGTTGGAGCATTGCGATCAGAACTTCATTATAAAATTATCGGAACACAAAGCGGACATTGGTTGTTGGAAGTAAAACCTGTAACCGGAAGACCGCATCAAATTCGCGTGCAGTTGGCCAGCATGGGATGTGTCATAAAAGGTGATGTGAAATATGGAGATGATTCTGCTAATGATGACGGAAGTATTTACCTCCACGCCAGAAAATTAGAATTCATTCATCCGGTAAAAAAAGAAAACATGATGGTGCAAGCCCCTCTTCCTGATTATGGACTTTGGAAATCATTCCTGAACTTGACCTTGAATTAATTTAATGTCAACACCACACTGGCTTGAACGACTAAAACAGCGCTGGCATCTGCACAGTATCATGCAGGTAATCGTTGTACTTATTATTTTTGCGTGTACAGGATTTACCGTTTTGTTTATAAAAAAACCTCTTCTAGAGTTGGTGGCAGGTGAGCAAGGTAAATCGATCCTCGCCTCCATACTGTACTATATTCTTATTTTGCCAATCTACAACATCATCCTGTTGGCCTATGGATTTCTCTTTGGACATTTCAAATTCGTATGGGAATTTGAGAAGCGCATGTTCCGCTGGGCAGTTTCGTTTTTCAAACGAATTCTTAATCTTTAATTTCCAAGAAACATATAATTTGAAGCTTTCTTTCTACAAAAAAATAAAAGCCTCCTGGAATCCAGAAGGCTTTTATTTTTTGTGTTCATGAATTCAATTCTAAACTGCTACGAAGCATCTCTGCAAAATGGCTTCGTGTTGATTCCCAAACTTGGTGTAGCACCATTGCCTGAGGTCGCTTACTTCTTCAGCAATCAGCAATTTGATTGCTTTCCGGAGCTCTTTTTCAAAGAGCGCTGCACTGAAACTCACCTTTGTGAGCACTAATTTTACATAATTCAACATGGCAAAAACTGGTAGAGTTTAAAAAATTTAGTTTCCTAACAAGTGTTAAGTTAAAGAATTGTAACAAAAACCAAAAGAACAATCGTCAACTTTCGTTCATCCTTCAAAAACGAGGCTGAACTTCTCTTTTAAGACGCTTTTTATCGTCTTTTATTCAAACGGTTGAAGTGGTTCTTTTAGACTGTTTTAGGATTAGGCTATTTTTGTAACGGAATTTTTATCTGGAGGATAATAAACATGACATTCTTTTTTTTGAAACGCTCTTTTTCGATTTTTTTTCTGCTTTGCTGCGCTACTTCGGCCGTAATGGCACAAAATATTCAAATCGTTTTGGGCCCAAATGAAATTGGCGAGAACCAGGCGTGGACAATTACGGTAACCGTGCAAAACGAACGTCTCAAGAGCTACGATAATTTTCCTGATATCACTGGATTTGTAAAGCGCGGAACATCCAGTCAATCGACAACCAATATTGTTAACGGAAATATTTCCTCATCGCAAAGTGTAATTATGACTTACCTGCCCAGTAAGCAGGGTACTTATACTATTCCTACTTTCAACATGAAGGTGAATGACAAATCCTTCACGGTTGCTGGCAAAAAAGTAAAAGTCGGACCACCTGTGCAACAGCAGCGTGATCCGTTTAGTGGTTTCTTCGATCGCGATCCCTCCGGTACTGCGAATCGTGGGGAGCCCGAATTTATTGATCTGAAAGAAGATGCCTTTCTCGCGCTGACTACCAATAAAAATGAAGTATATGTAGGCGAAGGTTTTGAAGCCACCTTTTCATTTTTTCTTTCAGAACAAAATCAGGCACCCTTTCAATTCTATGATCTGAATAAACAGTTAACGGACATCTTAAAGAAATTAAAACCAGCGAATTCCTGGGAAGAAAATTTCAATATTGAAAACATCAATGCTGAACGCGTTACGATAAACGGTAAGGTATACGATCAATATAAAATTTACCAAGCTGTTTATTTTCCATTCAACGCAGAGCCAATTCATTTTCCAAGTCTTGGATTGGAGATGATCAAATATAAAGTGGCAAAAAATCCATCCTTCTTTGGACAGAATAGAAAAGAAGACTTCAAAACATTCTACACAAAAGCAAAAACAGTAAGAGTAAAACAATTACCTCCACATCCTCTGCGTGATCTTGTTGCCGTTGGGGATTATCGATTAGATGAACGCATGCGCACCACTGATTTAGAAACCGGACAAAGTGCAGCCTATGAATTTCATGTTATTGGTGAAGGAAATATTTCATCTGTCGAGAAACCGAATGTAAAACAAGATGGTGCCTTTGAATGGTATGAGCCCAATGTTCGTCAGGATATTAATCGCGATAACAATCGCGTAACCGGAAGAAAATCGTTTAGTTATTTTATGATTCCAAAAGAACCAGGACAGTTTAATTTAGGTGACTATGTTCAGTGGGTTTACTTCAATCCGAAACAGAAAAAGTATGACACTTTAAAATCGCAGTTAACAGTATATGTAACGGGTGAAAGTAAAAAGAACGAGGTCATCCAGTCAAACGATCTGGGAAGCTTCTACGATAAGATTGGTGTGTCTGATAATACCTTGCTTTCTGTGCGTGATACAAGCTGGCAAATGTGGGCCTTCAATGGGTTTATTGCCGTGATGCTGATGGGTGCAGGGTATTTGATTTTCAAAAAGTAAACACCAAAGATCTCTTCGAGCGCATACCGTTGGGGTACAATTAATCTTTAAATGATGTAAAATACGGTCGCTCCTACGGAGCTTCTTTTATTTTCTTGAATTTCATCTACCATAAGTCCGCCCCTCCTGGGGCTTTCATAGTCCTGGAAGGACGTCCTTATGGTAGCAGATAATAAGATGAAAGAAAAAATCCCGTAGGGATGACCGTAATTTGTCCCGCCAGCAATTATCATTTGGAATTCATATTTGTGCATTAACCTCCATGTACGAAAAACGGGAAGCCTGTTCAATACTTATTGACATTACACTTTTAATTCATATCAATCTTTACAAAACGCATCTGTTTGCTTCCAAAAAGAGTCATCGAGTTTTTAGAAATGGTTGAAATTAATTCCTGTGCTTCTTCTATCTTCGTGCTCGCATGAGCAACATATACGGAACACTTTTTAAAATCTCCACCTTTGGTGAATCGCATGGCCTGGCCATTGGAGTAATTATTGACGGCTGTCCGGCAGGATTAGCGATTGATGAAGTTTACATTCAGTCAGAACTCGACCGAAGGAAACCGGGTCAATCTAAAATAACAACCCAGCGTAAGGAAGATGATACCTTTAAAATTCTCAGTGGCGTTTTTGAAGGTAAATCAACCGGAACACCAATTGCGTTGGTAATCGAAAATCAGGATCAGCGCAGTAAAGATTACAGTCACATTGCTGAAACGTTTCGTCCATCACATGCGGATTACACTTACGATGCAAAATATGGTAATCGTGATTATCGAGGAGGCGGAAGAAGTTCTGCGCGTGAAACGGCTGCCCGTGTGGCAGCGGGTGCTATTGCAAAACTTTTGCTAAAGCATGAAGGTGTTGATATCGCTGCATACGTATCACAAGTTGGAGAAATTACAACACCGCATTACACACAACTTGATCTTAGCAAAACAGAAGACAACATTGTTCGTTGTCCGGATCAGGCTATTGCCGACAAAATGATTGAACGCATTGACGAAGTCCGTCTTGCGCGTGATACGATTGGAGGTATTGTAACGTGTGTTATAAAAAATACACCTGTGGGTTTAGGTGAACCCGTCTTTGATAAACTTCATGCTGAACTAGGTAAAGCCATGTTGAGCATTAATGCTGTAAAAGGTTTTGAATATGGAAGTGGCTTTGAAGGCGTGAAACAACTTGGCTCACAACACAACGATGAATTTTATAATGAAGGCGGACGCATCCGAACCAAAACAAATCACTCAGGAGGAATTCAAGGCGGCATTTCAAATGGTGAGGATATTTATTTTAATGTAGCCTTCAAACCTGTTGCTACTATTATGCAAGATCAACCCAGCGTTGATAAGCATGGTAATGAAGCCACGGTAAGCGGCAAAGGTAGACATGACCCATGCGTTGTGCCGCGTGCAGTGCCTATTGTAGAAGCAATGGCTGCCTTGGTGTTAGCTGATTTTTTGTTAAGAGGGAAGGTTTCAAGGTTGTAGTTATTAAAATTATAATGCGTTCTCAAAAGTTTATAATATGGCAAGGTTTATTGAAGGAAACGAACTAAACTCTGAACTAGAAAAGATCATTGAGAGAGCTGAGAAAGAGTTAATAATTATCTCGCCATTTATAAAATTGCATGAAAGAATTAAGGATAAGCTAAGATTAAAAATTGATAACGAATCGATTGAAATTATAGTTGTATTTGGAAAAAATCATGACGATAAGAATAAGAGCTTCTCTTTAGAGGATATTAATTTCCTGAAAACTTTTCCAAACATTGAGATTCGTTACGAAAAACGACTTCACGCTAAATATTACGCAAACGAAAACTCTGCAATTCTCACTTCAATGAATTTGTATGATTTCTCAATGAACAACAACATTGAATTCGGGATTTTAACAAAAAAAGATTCGCTTATTGAAAATTTTGTCGGTAAAGTCGCTGGAGATTCACTAGACGAAAGTGCCTTTAATCACTTTATAGGCGTAATTGATAACAGTGAATTGTATTTCAAAAGAGAGCCTAAGTATAAAAGTGGATGGCTAGGTTTAAGAAGCGATTACACTGGTTCAGAAACTATAACCAATAAATTTGATTCGTCTTTTAAACAAAACGGTGATTTTGTAGACTTGAGAAAATCCACAATTCCGGGATACTGCATTCGGTCTGGGCAAAAAATAAAATTTAACCCTAAGAGACCTTTTACTTCCGAGTCATTTGCAGAATGGGTAAAACTCAAGAAGCAAGATCACCCAGAGACATATTGTCACTTTTCCGGAGAACCTTCAAATGGAGAAACTAACTATCTGCGTCCGGTTTTGAAAAAGAATTGGATAAAAGCCAAGGAGCAACATAAATTTTAATGATGGTGGATTTATTTAATGGCCAATCATTAATAAGCTTCAGCAATATCCAAATAAAATCCTTTCTGATCTTTCTTGCCAAAACCCTGATTGACCCGAATATTTAACCGATCACTTTTATTCAGCATCAAGTGCAAGCCCATACCTGCATTGGGCTTCACAGAATTATCTCCAATAGAATACCTTTTCATTGCATAAGTGTGGCACCAATCCACACTTTAAAACGCCCACGCCACCAAAGGTGGACGCAATACTCGACTTCAAATCATATCCCATTAACTTTACCACACACAGTAGAGACTGCCACCTGTTAAAATAATACATTATTAACATATCTTTTTTATGTAATTTATTATAATCATTATATACTTATAGTCCATCAACCTAAATCTTAAGTGGAAGCATTAGTCGCAAACAACGTTACCAAGCGCTATACCAATCATGTGGCGCTCGATCAGGTAAGCCTCTCTATTCCGCAGCAAACCATCTTTGGTCTGCTGGGACCGAATGGTGCTGGCAAAACCACCCTCATCCGCATCATTAACCAAATCATCAATGCCGACAGTGGTGAGATTTCAATCTTCGGAGAGAAACTCAACGAAAAGCATGTTGGAACGATTGGATATTTGCCGGAAGAACGAGGGCTTTACAAAAAATTAAAAGTAGGCGAACAGCTCATCTACTTTGCACAATTAAAAGGCCTGAGCAAAGCAAGGGCTGTTGAGTTGAGCAAAGCCTGGATGAAAAAATTTGAGATCACCGACTGGTGGAACAAGAAAGTAGAAGATCTCAGCAAAGGTATGGCGCAGAAAGTGCAGTTCATTAGCACGGTGATGCATGAACCCAAGCTTATTATTTTGGATGAACCCTTTTCAGGTTTCGATCCCGTAAACGCTCAATTGATTACGCAAGAAATCTTAGAGTTGAAAGAAAAAGGATGCACCATTATTTTTTCAACACACCGCATGGAAACGGTTGAAGATTTGTGTGATCATATAGCCTTGATCAATAAATCACAAAAGATTTTAGAGGGATCGAAAAAGCAGGTGAAGGAAATGTATCGTACGCATACATTTTCGGTGGAGCATCAAGGAACATTTTCACTTTCACCCGACAAGTATGATCTAATGGATCAGAAGAACGTAGAAGACAATTATTTTAAATCAACCATTCGAATCAAAGGATTGTTAAAACCGAATCAATTGATACGCGATTTAACTGAGGTAACAGAAGTACATAGTTTCATAGAAAAAATTCCAACGATGAGCGAAATATTTATCACACTGGTGAAAGGAGGTTCAGATGAATAAGATATGGTTAATCATTCAGCGCGAGGTTTTGAACCGTGTGCAGAAAAAATCATTTTTAATTGCCACCATTTTGTTGCCGCTGATTTTCCCTGCCATCATGGCGGTATTGGTTTATGTGGCCATGGAGCAAAAAAAGAACGCGACTAAAAATGTTATTCATTATGTAGACGAAAGTGGCTTCTTCATACCAGATACTTCCAAGTTCATTTTCAAAAAGTTTGATGGTAAAATTGACGATGCAAAAAAAGCATTTCAAAAAGACGATAGCTACGGACTTCTTTATGTTCCCGCGTTCGATTTGTCATCACCTGGAGGTGTGGCACTCTACACAAAAGTAAATCCAAGTCCGACAGAGGTAGGTGACTTGGAAGGCATGCTGGAAGATCGAATCAAAGATCTAAAGATGCAGAAGTTTAATATCGACAAAAAGATCTTAGACAGTTTGAAAACCAATGTTAACATACAAAATGTAAACCTCTCTGAAACGGGAGATGAGAAGAAATCAGACTCAAACATTTTGTTCGGTGTGGGTATGGCCGGGGGAATAATGATGTACATGTTCATCTTTATTTATGGCGCGCAGATTATGCAAGGCATTATTGAAGAGAAAACCAGTAAGGTAGTGGAGGTAATTGTATCCTCTGTTAAACCATTTCAATTGATGATGGGTAAAATCATCGGACTTGCTTCGGTTGGATTATTGCAGTTTCTTATCTGGATTATATTGATTACAACGGTATCATCAGTAGTGCTTGGACTTTTTGGATTAGAAATGCCTCAGCAACAAATGGTAGAGCAAATGGGTCAGCAGAATCCACAAGTTCAGCAAGCTCAATCCGTTGAAATTCTGAATGCTCTCAGTCAGATTCCATTTACGTATATCATTTCTGTTTTCTTATTCTTCTTCCTGGGTGGCTACCTTCTTTACGGAGCACTTTTCGCTGCTGTTGGTTCAGCGGTTGATAGTCCTGCAGAAGCACAACAGTTTATGTTCCCCATTACCATTCCACTATTGATTTCTTATTTTGGATTGTTCACGTTCACCTTACAGGATCCGCACGGTACGGTTAGTGTCTGGCTTTCCATCATACCCTTCACATCTCCTATTGCTATGATGGGGCGCATTGGTTTTGGAGTGCCGGCCTGGCAATTAGCTTTGTCAATGGTCTCTTTAATTGGTGGTTTCATTTTAACAACCTGGGCAGCCGGAAGAATTTACCGTGTTGGTATTTTGATGCACGGTACAAAAATCAATTACAAGGTGATGGCCAAGTGGTTTATGATGAAAAACTGATAGCAGGTACGACTTAAAAGGAACGAGGTACGATTTAACGGATGCACTTTACGAATGCTAAGAAATCGTAAATTGTATCGCGTAAATCGTACCTTTCTTTTTGTCAATGACACCTAAGAATACTGCACCAACGCTTGATTTTTATCAGAACAACACCAATCTGAAATGGGTGGTGTTGGGTATTTCTGTGCTGATCAGTATTGGATCGATTTACTACACCAATGTATTGGTTGATCAACTCAAAGAGCGCGAGCGTCAGCAGGTACAACTGTATGCCAAGGCCATCGAGTTCTTTGCAAATGATGAAGGTACATCGGGTGACGTGAATTTCATTGCACAGGAAATTCTTTTCCAAAACAATTCCATTCCCATTATCCAGATTGACGAAAAGCGAAAAATATTATCCATCCGGAATATCGATGTAAAAGAAAAATGGACCGAGAAACGAAAAGAAACTTTTCTCGCTAATGAAATGTCAATGATGGGTAAATCGTATGATCCCATTCGCGTTACACTGCGCGATCCACAAACAGGCGAAACTTTTGGAACACAATACATCTACTATAAAAATTCTTTTTTGCTTACACAGCTTATCGCGTATCCTTTCGTTCAACTTTCTGTTATCGCCATTTTCGCGTTCATTTCTTATTTGGCTTTTAGTTATTCCAGAGCCGCGGAACAAAATCAAGTGTGGGTAGGTCTCGCAAAGGAAACAGCACATCAGTTGGGTACACCTATTTCCTCATTGATGGCATGGGCAGAAGTAATTCGGGATTATCCTGAATTGAAAGAGAAAGGCATTGTAGAAGAATTAGAAAAAGATATCCAGAAACTACGCATGGTGACAGAGCGTTTCTCCAGTATTGGTTCTGTACCTGTTTTGAAAAAAGAAAATGTAGTGTTCCTAATCAACAATGTGGTGAATTATCTGAGGCCACGCGTGTCATCTAAAATAAAAATGGAGGTATTTACATTGTCGGATAACATCAGTGCAAATGTTCATGCTCCATTATTCGAATGGGTAATTGAAAACCTCTGCAAAAATGCAGTGGATGCCATGGGTAATAGCGGCACCATTGCCATCAAAATTTTAAGAGGCAATGAGGGCAAGGTATTCATTGATATTTCCGATACCGGGAAGGGAATTCCCCGATCTAAAATTCAAATGGTGTTCCGTCCCGGATTCACCACTAAAAAGCGAGGCTGGGGTCTTGGACTTACGCTTGCGCAGCGAATTGTGGATACCTATCATAATGGAAAGATTTTTGTCAAGGCTTCTGAAGAAAATCAGGGGACTACTTTCAGAATCGCGTTGAATGCAGCTTAATAAATTAAGTAGGCAGTAAGCAACGGTCAATAGGCAAAGATTTTATATACGATTGTCAATATCTACCATAGAAATAAGTGTAGATAGGCAGAGTTAAGCAAGATTATTCTTCTCTATCAAACTCCCCAAATCTTCAAAATTTCCAAGCACCTTTGCCTATTGTAATTTGCCTACTGCCTACTTCTTTTACCTATTGTCCGCTGCCTACCGCTTACTCATCAAAATCCCTAATAATTCACAGTTCACCCTTTGTACTTCGTGCTTAACTGCCTACTTTTGCGCTCGCATTTTTAGGACAGAAATCTCAACAAAACAGATAAAATGGCAAATATTGGCAAGATCACCCAGGTAATTGGTCCGGTAGTGGACGTAGCCTTCGATGGCGAAGGTTCTAAACTTCCGAACATCCTTGATTCCTTGATTGTAACAAAAGGCGATGGCACCAAAGTAGTGCTTGAATGCCAGCAACACTTAGGCGAAGACCGCGTTCGTACCATCTCAATGGAAGGTACTGAAGGGTTGGTTCGCGGAATGAAGGTGACTGACACGGGATCTCCAATCCAAATGACCATTGGTGAAGATATTAAAGGCCGTTTGTTCAACGTAGTAGGTGATGCTATCGATGGTATCCCTCAACCAAAAGGTACTGGATCACTTCCAATCCACCGTTCTGCTCCAAAATTTGAAGATCTTTCTACTTCAACTGAAATTCTTTTTACTGGTATTAAAGTTATCGACTTGATTGAGCCTTATGCAAAAGGAGGTAAAATCGGATTGTTCGGTGGTGCCGGTGTTGGTAAAACCGTATTGATCCAGGAATTGATCAACAACATCGCAAAAGCGTATGCTGGTCTTTCTGTATTTGCCGGTGTAGGTGAAAGAACCCGTGAGGGTAACGATTTGCTTCGCGAAATGATTGAAGCAGGTATTGTTGATTATGGTGAAGAGTTCATGCATTCCCTCCACGAAGGTGGATGGGATCTTTCTAAAGTAGATCAGGAGAAATTAAAAGATTCAAAAGCAACCTTAGTGTTCGGACAGATGAATGAGCCTCCTGGAGCACGTGCTCGTGTGGCGCTTTCTGGTTTGACGGTTGCCGAATATTTCCGTGATGGTGATGGACAAGGAAAAGGAAAAGATATTCTTTTCTTCGTTGATAACATCTTCCGTTTCACGCAGGCAGGTTCTGAAGTATCGGCCCTTCTTGGTCGTATGCCTTCAGCCGTAGGATACCAGCCTACATTGGCAACTGAAATGGGTTTAATGCAAGAGCGTATTACTTCCACTAAGAATGGTTCGATCACATCGGTACAGGCCGTTTACGTTCCTGCCGATGACTTAACTGACCCTGCTCCTGCTACAACATTCGCTCACTTGGATGCTACAACTGTATTGAGTCGTAAGATTTCTGAGCTTGGTATCTACCCTGCGGTAGATCCATTGGATTCTACATCTCGTATCCTTCGTGCCGATATCGTGGGTGAAGAGCATTACAACTGCGCTCAACGTGTGAAGAGCATTCTTCAGCGCTACAAAGAATTACAAGACATCATCGCGATTCTGGGTATGGATGAATTGTCTGACGAAGATAAGCAGGTGGTTCACCGCGCAAGACGTGTACAACGTTTCTTGTCACAACCCTTCCATGTAGCAGAAGCCTTCACTGGTTTGAAAGGTGTTTTGGTTGATATTAAAGATACTATCAAAGACTTCAACGCGATCATGGATGGTCAGTATGATCACCTTCCTGAAATGGCCTTCAACCTTGTTGGTAACATGGCACAAGCCATTGAGAAAGGCGAGAAGATGATGGCAGAAGCGAAGGGTTAATTATCAATGTATCGATGTGCAAATTTGAAGATGATTGCATTTTCAAATTTGCACATCGATTAATCTTCAAATTATCTATATGCATTTAGAAATATTAACACCTGAGAAAAAAGTATTTGAAGGCGAAGTGAGTTCAGCAACCTTCCCGGGTTCTGATGGTTCATTTCAGGTTTTAGATCACCACGCTCCGCTTATCAGTTTATTGAAAGAAGGTAATGTGGAGTACAGGGGTAAAGAAGGTGTTCAAAACCTTGCGATAACAGGTGGTGTTGTAGAAGTATTAAAAAACAAAGTGATTTTATTGGCAGATGGAATTGCTGCATAATACATTTGAATCACTTCAAACCTTAAAAGCCCCGATTTCTTCGGGGCTTTTTTATTGTATTCATTTCTTTCTGCAGTAAATTTCCAACTGGATCCGTGAGCGATGGCCAGTATATCCAAGCCGATAATTCAACAAATGCCTCCTGATGAAGTACTATAACTCCTTGAGGTAAATTTTAATTGAGGATGAGCATTTGACAGTCCCGTTGTTCCACTTAAATTTACCACAAACTCAACGTTGCTATGAAGGCTTCTAAAATCATTTTCATTTGTTTAGCACTACCGCTCCTATTCTCTCTTATTTCCTGTGAAAAAACGATAATCGAACAGGTCTCTAGTCCCAACGGAAATGGCACGCTATACACTATTGAAGGTCATGCCCAAAAAGGACCGTTCATTGTGGGCACTGACGTAACTGTTGCTGAATTGAATGATAAACTATTCCCAACGGGGCGAGTATTCTTCTCTACAATTTTAGATGACAAGGGATATTTTGAATTACCCGGAGTGATTTTAGAGTCTCCTTATGTTCAGATAAAAGTGAGAGGCAGGTATTCTAGTGAAATTTGGGGTGGTACAACTAACGATGAACTTACTCTGTATTCCTTAGCGGATATCAGGAAGAGCGAGACAATTAACGTCAACATCATTACCCATCTTGAAAGTGAAAGAGTAGAGTATTTAGTTCAAGAGAAAAATTTATCATTTGATGAGGCCAAAACACAGGCTTTTGAGGAGTTCCTGACGGTTTTTGAATGGCAAACCTTAAATGTAGGATCTTCAGAATCTCTCGACCTAAGTCAGAATAACTTAGGTGGCGCGATCTTACTTGCTTCAGCTACTATTTTTGAAAGAGTTCAAGACGAGTATGTTGATAGATTGGCCACAATAACAAACTTCAGAATCGACTTTAGTGATGGTAAAATTGATTCCGCATTAATTCAGAATCGCTTGCTTACAGCTGCTTCACTGCTCAATACAGATCAAATTCTGCAAAACCTTGAATATAAATATGGACCCATCGAATTTCCAGACTTTGTGTCTCTAATCGACCAGTTCAAAGAAAATTCAACTTATACTGACTACACTTCTTTTAACAATGTTTTCCCCACAACAGTTGGGAACACTTTAAACATATTGACTCTCCCTCTAAATAAAGAATTGAATTCGAGTGAATCCTATTCCATTTTAATTAACCTGCCGAATTCCCTTCCCAATGCACATATTGGCTTCGAACTTCAGGTAACCAATACGTCCGCATTTAGCCTTCCGGCTGATCCTGACGTGACATTTTACCCGGGGAATAGTTCATATGGTGTCTACAATTTCGCCACCACTAGTAAAACATGGGAACAAAGATCCATTCCTGTTAATTTTAATAGTGGGAATGGATATGGATCCATCAACTGTCAGTACTCACTTATCGTTGATGGATTTACGTTGGTACATTCTGGGGTGTACGCGACCTGGCAATAGTTAAACACATTCTACCGCTATCATCTCAAAAACTTAAAGTCAGGTCTTTAAAAACAAGATCAAGAACAACCATTTGAATAACTATCGCATTTTACCTTGATCATTCCACCAAGCTAATTAATGTGTTTAGTTTATCAATCATCAAATAAAAAAAGCCTCCCGACATCGAGAGGCTTTTTTTTTCCTGTGTATTTCAAAAGATGCCTATTGCTTTTCAATTACGGTAATCGGGAAGTCATTACCAGTAATGTATCCTGTTGGATATTGAGCTGTGCCACCATACTGTTTAGTAAGTTCTGGCACACGGTCTTCCATATAGAACTTAAGTTCGTTTACGGTTAACTTCTTATCGCCATTGTCGCCTTTACCATCCATAGCTTCAAGCAATGCGTATGTAAATACTCCGTGCTTTAATTCCTCGAACTCAGTTGCAAATTGTTTTGAACCGCTGGATGCGATCGCTACAATCCCTGTGCTGCGAGCAAGCTGAACAATGGCTTTCTCATCTGTAGCCGCACCACGCACATTAAAATTCTTTAACGCAGCTCCTGAGTGACAAGCATCCAGTAACATCAAAAGTTTTTGTGACTTCACTTGCGTGAACATCTCTCTTACTTCATTCATCGAGATGGCTTTTGTCTGAAGTTGTTTTGGATCGCCATAAAGCTTGGTTACATCGGTAGGCACGAAATAGAACTGATCGGCATTGTCTTCATCAATGGTTCCATGACCCGCATAGTAGAAAATAAACAAGTCTTCCGGTTTTGCTGTAGCGGCTATTGCTTTAAAGCCTTTCATGATATTTTCCTTAGTTGCATCCTGATCATAAATACCGATAGGATTAACGCGCTTAAAGATCGACTTGCCTTTCTCCTGAACTTTTTCTAAAAACGCCTGTGCATCCGATCGTGCATAGTTTAAGTTATAGGATGAGTTTTGATATTGATTGATACCAACGGTCAAAATATGAAGTGTAGAGGTCGCAATAATTTCACCTTGATATTCAATCTCCAATACATCGGCCCGTGATTCCACTTTTTGGAAGTTCACCACTTTCACTTTGAATTCATTGCTTTCATTCGCCATTTCCACAGCGTATGTTCGTACAATCTTATCATCTTCACCTTTTGTCTTCAAATTTTCATTGTCGGTAATGATGAGTTTATCATTTTGATAGATGTTAATTTCTTTGATACCTCCACCTCCATCAAATACCTCCACGGTAAGCGGGATCGTTTTAGCCTGAGTATAGAATTTACCTTTATCGTAGTGAAGTAAATCCGTTGATCGCGTAGTGGCAGTAACATCAAAATAGGCAGCGGAAGGTCTTTGCGTTTTACTCAAATCAAAAATGCGTTCACCGGATTCACGCAGGATATCTTCAACACGTTTGCCTTGAATGATACTCTTCTCCATTTGCTTCGGCCTGTACAAAATCTCGAAGTATTGTTCTGCTGCATAAAAATCAGCCAGTTGCTTGATGCCTCTGTTTACATGCCATCCAAAATACTGACTGCCTGATGAAGAGCACGAGAAATATCCACGGGGTGTCCAGCATACCCATTCATTGTCTTCAGTAACAAATAATGTCGCAAATGGAATAACGGTTTCACCCAATGAATGGAGCGTTTCCTCCAGGTTCTTGTAGGTTTTATCACCATTTGATTTCAGGAAATTAATAACCGTAGTCCAGGCTGCTTTTGAAGGTTCTTTGGTGAGGGAATCCATCGGCAAGGATTCAAAAAATTTAGTCCAGTCATCCCCTTGCCCTTCGTATGCTTTTCGAATGCTCGGAGCATAGCCCGTTTCAGAAAGTTTCCAGAGAATAATGGATTGGTCTTCACCACCCGAGGCCATGTATTTTCCGTCATTACTAATCGCGACAGCACGAACAGCACCGTAATGCCCAATGAACTCCTTATTAAGGTATCCATTCTTATCATACATTTTCAAAGAGAAATCGCTGGCCACAACAATATTTCCATCGGCCATGCCCTGAAAGTCGAGTATACGTCCGTCTTGATTAGGGTCTGTCTCAATTAATTTTCCTTTTGGAAGTTCAATTGAATTCTCACTGGTTTGAACGAGTTCTTTATTAAAATCTTTCGCTGAAGGGCCATAGGCTGAAGGATTTCTGTTAACGGTTAGTGAAGCAAAATCGAAACTCGATTTAAACTGAGGCTTGCCATTCTTTGTAACGTCTTTGCAAATAAAAAGATCAAGGCCCTCACCAAAACCTAAATCCTGAATAGCACTTCCTTTACCTTTTATTCTTCTAATCGTTAATCCATTGATTGGGTTCCATAAGAGTATTTCGTTATTCGTACCTCCTGCTGAAGCAACCAAATAATTCCCGCTTGCTGATGGTGAAAAAGCCGCGCTAAACACCGTGTTATCGTGTGCTGCATAATCTGTAAACTTTGCACCTTCAGGTACTTTCCAGCTCATGCCTTTGCCTGTTACGTCCAGACCTACCAATATTTTTGAATCCGTTGAAAAAGCAATTGCATTAATAGGATCCGTTAGCTTGTCAAATTCTTTCACAACACTTCCATCAGCATGCCATAAAATAAGAGCGTTATCCAAACTGCTGCTGGCCATGTAATCACCATCGGGTGAGTAGGATACTTTATCAATATTTTCTTTATGCTTTTTTAAAACGCGAGGCTGGAATTTGGTAATGCCTTTGTCGAGCGTAGCGAGATTAAAAACTAAAATGTCTTTGCTTTCATGAGACACCGCCAACTCTTGTGTTTTTGAATTAAACGATACACATGAAACCTGAGAGGGAATAGGTATGGTCGCAACCATCTTTAAGATCGGCTCATTGTCCACCTTCCAAATCTTAACGGCATTATCCGCGCCTCCACTTGCGAGGTACGTTCCTGCACCATTGAAGCTTAAACTTAGAATAACATCGGTATGGCCTATCGCAGTACTTACCTGAACACCTTTTTCAACATCGATAATGATGATGTAATTGTCTTTTTCAGAATTTACTTTATAACCAGCAACGGCCAATAATTTTCCATTGGGAGATATGGCAGAAGCATACAACATGCCTTCCGGGCCGTCACCAATTTGCGATTCAAATTTTTTGTCCATCTCACCATTCTCAGCATTCCACAAGCGGATGGTCTTGTCTTCTGAAATGGAGACGATTTTCTTACCGTCAGGTGTAAAAAGAAGATTATGGATTTTGGCTGAATGCCCCATCGGATTGATTACGATGCGGGGAGCCTGGGCAACACTTTGTTGAATAGTCAATACAAGAACAAGAATGCCCAACGTGTAATTTAGCCTTGACATGAACATAGTTTTTTGGGATAAGTAGTAAAGTTACTTATTTTTTACAGCTATTAGAATAGCTACCCAAGAGTTGCTGATAAGCGAAAATTAAAGGCTTTTAGGGCGATTTGTGATTCGGTGGGATGGCGTTTCATCCCGCTTCAGTCACTGATCGTTACCTGCCTCTTGCAGCTTATCGGCCTGCCAAAAAAACATTCCGAAGAACGCGAGAAAGGAAGTAAAGATAAAGATCATAGTCGTAGTGGTTTGTGTTACAAAGATGATACAAACCAGAGGACTAGTTTTTTAAGAATGAACTGTTGTGTCACCGAAGTAAGGTTTATGAATCTTCTAAAGATTCCCGTTTAACCATCCATCCCAAAAAGCCAGAATTTAATTTCTGCCACATTATCTTTCGGAAAAATACCGAACCTAAAAATTTTATCATGATCGCTAAAAATCAAGCCTCGCGCTGGATTGTCCTTTTGATTCCTTTCCTCGTGGGCTTTTCTTACGCTTTGCCATCCTTTGCCCAGGAGGAAGATACCACAGCAGTACCCAAAGATTGGTTTCTGCGCGATCCTGAAACCGATCACGTTCAGGGTGTTAGTGCTGACCGGGCATACAACACAGTATTAAAAGGCAAGCCTTCACGTACCGTTTTAGTGGCTGTGATTGATTCTGGAATAGACATAGAGCATGAGGATCTAAAAGATATTATCTGGGTAAATGCCGATGAAATTCCAAACAATGGTATTGATGACGATAAGAATGGATACGTAGATGATGTTCACGGATGGAATTTTATTGGCGGAAAAAACGGAAATGTAGCGGAGGACACCTATGAGGTAACACGCGAGTATGCCCGATTAAAACCCAAATATGAAAATGCCGAAAACAAAAAGATCAGCAAGAAGAATAAAGCCGAATACGAGTACTGGAAAAAAGTAAAGTTCAAATACGAGCGCGATTATAAAGCGAACAAAGAAAAATTCGACCAGTATGATCAGCAATACAATATGTATAGTAACGCGCTAAAAGTGATCGGTTCATGCGATAGCATTATCAGTTTGAATTTAAATGGAAAGCCTGTAACGAAATCATCCTTAACCGCGATAACCTCAACCGAACAAGACGTTGTTTATTCAAAGCAAACATTGTTAAAAGTATTGGAGAGCGTTGGTGACGATGTGGAAGTGGGTGTCTTCCTGGAAGAGATAAAATCCTATCTCATTCAATTAAAAGAAGCGGTCGACCATTATAAGGTAGCGGTTGTATATGGATATAGTCTCGATTTTAATTCGCGAACAATAGTCGGTGATAATCCAGCTAACCTTTATGAAAAAGGATATGGCAATAACGATGTGGAAGGTCCTGATGCACAACATGGAACTCACGTGGCAGGTATTATTGGTGCAAACCGAAACAACAGCATTGGCATAAAAGGTATTGCCGATAATGTTCGCATCATGTCGGTGCGTGCAGTGCCGAATGGGGATGAGCGGGATAAAGACATTGCCAATGCCATCCTCTATGCTACCGATAATGGAGCGCAGATTATTAATATGAGTTTTGGAAAATCATTCTCGCCCAATAAAGAAGTGGTGGATAAAGCTGTGAAGTATGCAGAAGCCAAAGGTGTTTTGCTGATTCATGCTGCTGGTAATGATGGTGATGATTTAGATAAAGACACCAATTTTCCATCGCGTACTTTCAAAGATGGAAAGCAGGCCAAAGCATGGCTTGAAATCGGAGCATCGGCTTGGGGAAGTAATGAAGATTTTGTAGGCTCGTTCTCGAACTACGGAAAAAAATCAGTTGACTTGTTTGCGCCTGGCGTACAGATTTATTCTACCACACCAAACAATACCTATGAAGATTTGCAAGGTACCAGCATGGCCTGCCCCGCCACCGTTGGTGTTGCAGCGATGTTGTTGGAATATTTTCCAGATCTAACGGCAGAGCAATTGAAATCAATACTCAATCAATCCACACGCAAGTTTGATGGCTTGAAAGTAACAAAGCCTGGAACTACCGAAATGGTATCTTTCAATCAATTGAGCATTTCGGGAGGAATTATTAATGCGTATGAGGCGGTGAAGTTGGCGGCTAGTTTAAGTAAGACAACGATTAACAAATAAGTTGATTCGCTTTGAGTTTTTCAAATTAAAAGTACATGATGGAGTAGCAATTACTCATTGGGTATCCTTTTGGCTCTTGCTAAAAGAATAACCTAAACTCACTCCAAAGTTGATCGGATATCTACTATGCATTTTAATATCTGCATTATCGGTAAACTCTTTCAATGTAAACATAGGATTGTATGTAACTCGAAGAAAAAATCCGCGTTGTGGTTTTTGGAAACGGTACCCAAAATTAGGAATGAAGTAGATCGCTTTGCTATAATTTATCTCTTGAGTAGATCCAGCCATTACTTTATGTTCAACAACACCCTCCGCGTATGCGAGTGAGAAGCCAAATTCTGTATGGTTGTTCCCTTTTCCTTTCACCAGTGAAACACCGGCTGGTATCGCATAGCGCCAGTAGTCTCTATCAGGAAAGGGAAAACCACCTGCACCAACATGCACAAAACCTATCCTGGGGCCTAAGTGAAAAAGAGCCTTTTCTACATTGATAGTGTATCCTCCAGCACTAAAACCCAATAACTCAGCATAGACGATCGTACCTTTAAAATCATTCTCTTGTTGGCAAAAAGAAGGGAAGGCAACGAATAATAAACAAACAAACGCTAACAGTTGAATTTTCAATTTCATGAAGTCAATCTTTTATTTTTAAAAATATAGTTCAGTTTTTTAGTTGGGAAAATGCAACGATAACACTGGCCGTATACATGACCCTAGAGATTCATAACTCACAAAAAACTACCACTCAACGTCCTCCTATCATCTAACTGTCTAACATTTTAAATGTATTAACAAATTCGATTCAAAATAAAATCATAGATTTATTTTTTGCTATAAAAAATTGTGCCTTAACCTGATACGTAATTTTGGCTATCGCAAAAGAATAAAACTTTGCAAAACGCAACTCATCTGCCCATTAGAAAGACGGTTAATAAAATATTATTTCTTCTCCAGCTCCAACGCTTTCAACTCCACCAACTCAGGCAGAGTCCGGTTCATCTTCAAAATCTTAATCCGGTATCCTTCCGCCACAATTTCTTCACCTTCTTTCAAATCGAATGGCTTTTGAGTTAAGAGTAGCCCTGCCAACGTTTCGTATTCTTCTGATTCCAGAAAAGGTGGTTCAATAATTTTATTGATATCCCGCAATGGTGATGTTGCTAACACCTCATATCCATTACCTATCTGCGTAACGATTTGTGTTTCATGATCATGCTCATCCTGAATTTCACCTACCAACTCTTCAAGGATATCTTCCAGTGTAACAATACCGATTGTTCCGCCATACTCGCTGATCACAATGGCCATCTGCACTTTCTTCTTTTGAAACTCGCGCAGCAAATGATCAATCCTTTTATTTTCAGTAATGTAATAGGCTTTGCGCATTACTTCCGCCAGCGTTTTACCGGTCTTCTCTACAAAGTTTTGAAGGATATCTTTTGCATAGAGTATGCCAATAATTTCATCCAGGCTTTTATCGTAGACCGGATAACGTGAATAACCTTCACGAAAAACGAGCGTTGCGGCATCCTCTAATGAGATGTTTACATTGATCGGAGAAATTTTCAACCGCGGCACCATTACCTGCTTTACTACACGATCATCAAAGTCAAAAACATTTTGAATCAACTCGCGCTCGCTGCTTTCAATTGCACCACCTTCTTCACTTTCAGCAATAATTAATCTTAACTCTTCTTCTGAATGGATTTCGCGTTCGCTTATGGGCTTAATCCCAAAAATCTTTAAGATTAGATTTGCAAACCCATTTAACAAACGGATAAAGGGTCTGAAGATGAAATAGAAAATCCGTAATGGAATGGACAAAAACAAAGTAGTCCTGGCGGGATATCGAATGGCGAGGGATTTTGGTGCCAATTCCCCAAATACAATATGCGCAACCGTAAGCACGGCAAAGGCAATAGGCAAAGCGATGCGATGTGCCAGTTCTTCTGTCAGTTCAAAGCCGAGTCCATGAATGGTGTTAAGAATGATTTTAGATACAACATCTTCACCAACCCAACCCAATCCAAGGCTGGCAAGCGTAATGCCCAATTGCGTAGCGGCCAAAAAGCCGTCCAGGTTGTCGATGATGATTTTAGCTGCCCGTTTGGATGCAGTGCCTGTTTGAATGGCAATCTGCGAAGACCTTACTTTAACGATGGCAAACTCTGCCGCTACAAAAAACCCATTTAGGATAACCAGGGCAATGGTAATTAGAATATCAATGGCCATATTTCCTCAAAGATAGCAGTATTTACAGCTTCCCTGATAATTCAATTTGTTTGTTGATGAATAGGAGCTCTGTACAAAAATACCCTTTTAACCCCAACTTAAAGAGTTAACTGACCGTACTCATTGTTCATACGACCGGATTGAAGATCCTGATCCAGATAAAATCTACTCGATTGCCCCATTTATAACCACCACCTTCTCCCAGCTCTCTTTATTTTCCTCCACAAATTTCTTGTGAGCGGGGTGGATGTCATAGGCAATAATATCAGATTCCTTTTCAAAGGTAACGTAATGCATTACGTCAAACTCTGGTTCGGTTTTACTCTCTCCTTTTACCGTTTTTCCTGCCCGGTAAGAAAGAACTTGTTTTACTTCCTTCACAAAAACTTCAAATCCGATCATGTGTTTTTTCCGGACATCAGATGACGCTTCCGCTTTGAACTTAAATGCCACAACGCGTTGAAATTTAGGCTTGGGTTTCTTGTCATCTTTTACTGTAGTGGAAGATGTCAGGGTGAGCGTTAGAATTAAAGCGGTGAAATAGAATAATGCTTTCATGTGTTAAGATTTTAAAAATTGAATGTTTCGTTTTAGTCCTTCCAATTTGGTGCGTTTCACTGCTGATCGTTTAAAAAGCTTTTCAAAAACTTCATTGGTAATCTCAACCCAGTCTTGATTGGTCATCTTTTCTAAATCATTATGTGGAGAAAAGCGCGATTCATTTGTTGATTTTGAAAATTTATTCCACGGGCAAACATCCTGACAGATGTCGCAACCGAAAATCCAGTTTTCAAATTTACCTTTTACCTCAGCAGGAATTTCTTCTTTGAGCTCTATGGTAAAGTAAGAAATACATTTACTTCCATCCACAACATAAGGCTGTGGTATTGCATCTGTTGGACAAGCATCCATGCAGGCGGTGCAGGTTCCACAGTAATCCTTTGCAGGACCATCATACTCCAATTCAAGATCCAGAATAATTTCGGCTAGAAAAAAGAAACTTCCCAATTCACGATTGAGCAACAAACTATTCTTCCCAGCCCAGCCTACACCGCTTTTACTTGCCCAGGCTCGTTCCATCACAGGGGCAGAGTCAACAAACACGCGGCCTTCTATCTCTCCTACTTCATCCTGAATTTCCTGAAAAAATATTTTCAGTTTCTCCTTTACTACATAATGATAATCTTCTCCGTATGCATACTTCGCTATTTTAAAATTACCTTCTTTTACTAAATCTTTTTGAGGATAATAATTGTACACTAAACTGATAACGGATTTTGCTCCGGGTACGAGCAAGGTTGGATCAAGTCGTTTGTCAAAATGATTTTCGAGGTAACTCATTTTACCTTGGTAGCCACGCTTCAACCACGCTTCAAGTTTGGGCGCTTCTTCTTCTAAAAATTCTGCTTTTGAAATACCACAAAAACTAAAGCCCAATGACTGGGCTTTAGTTTTTATCAATTGGGTATGTTGCTGAGCATTCACAAAATGATGACTACCACAACTTAATTGGATAATCTCCCTTGTTTACCAACTCCATAATTTTTGCAGACACCATTTCTTTATCTTCCTTATAGGTAACACCAAACCAAACGTTACCTCCAGAAATTACTTTCACACTTCCCTTACCTTCTTGTATCAGTTGGTTAATGAATAGCGGAATGAAGAATTCTGCTTTTATGTTTGTAGAGTTGTTTTTTAAGAAGTCAATAAATTTTTCTTCGGTATAACCGAAAATGCTTGGATGAAAACCCCAGAAGTTCATAGAGGTTGGAGTCTCAGGATCCATCACCAAATCACCGTCTTTTTCTTTCGAAATAATTTTTCCGTTCTCTTTTACGATGGTAGTGCGTTCTACAACTGAAATGAGATTGTTATTTGCATCACGATCGCCACAACCGCGTGATACACTTCCGTACTCCGACAAAACATTTTTCAAAGTATAACCCACCATAGCATGTGCTCCCTTGGTTTCGTCTTTGAAAAAATTAGCAACCGATTCAAATGCATAGCGACCATAAAAGTCATCAGCATTGATAACAGCAAAGGGTTCTTTGATTACATCTTTTGCACAAAGCATTGCATGTCCTGTTCCCCATGGTTTTACACGTTCGGGATTTTTATACTCAGTCGGTATCAGTTTATCGAGTGATTGAATGACAAATTCAACTTCAACTTTTCCTTGCAGGCACGGCAAGAACATTTCCTTTACTGTTTCCAAAATTTCTTCGCGCACAATGAACACTACTTTAGTGAAGCCAGCCCGAACAGCATCGAAAAGGGAATAATCCATAATGGTTTCACCGCTAGGGCCGAAGCCATCAATCTGCTTAATACCACCGTAGCGGCTGCCAATTCCTGCGGCTAAAACGAGTAACGTGAGTTTTTGAGGGTTTTTTGCTGTGCTCATCTGTTTTGGGTTAATTCTATTTTTGATTTATAGTTGGTGTTTGCGCAAACATTCTTATTTTTCGAGGATTTTACAAGTTCCAGAACCAGTTTTGGAGCTTGATTTAGTAGGTCGAAATCTAATTCTGAAGCCTTATATCAAGTCTTCAAAAATATGGTTTTACTTTTAGATAGTAGACCGAGTGGAATAAACTTCACAAAAAGATATATAACCTGGACCAAACCTATATCAAAGCTCATGAGCAGTAAACAGAAATCATACCTCGTTCCCATGATCATCATCGGAGCATTGTTTTTCATTTTCGGGTTTGTTACCTGGGTTAATGGAACATTGATTCCTTACCTTAAAATAGCCTGCCAGCTTGAAACGGATTTGCAATCGTACTTGGTGGCCACAGCTTTTTTCATAGCCTACTTTGTTATGGCTATTCCATCTTCGTATGTATTGCGAATGACTGGATATAAGAAGGGAATGGCACTTGGACTATTTGTTATGGCTATTGGAGCGATCATTTTTGTTCCGGCCGCCAATGCTCGAAATTTTGATTTATTCCTTGTCGGATTATTTATCATTGGAACAGGTCTGGCATTATTACAGACCGCATCCAATCCTTATGTATCCATCATCGGTCCCATTGAAAGTGCGGCAATGCGCATAAGTATTATGGGAATCTGCAATAAAATTGCCGGCATCTTAGCAGGTCTTATATTCGGTTACATAGCATTGAGTGATGCTGATGTTCTTGTAGAAAGTCTCAAGACAATGGACGCTGCCACCAAGGAGGCGACATTAAATGAACTGGCAAGCCGTGTTATTGTTCCATACGTTATCATCGCTGGTGTATTGGTTGTGCTCGCCATCGCCATCCTATTCTCTGGACTTCCCGACATTAACGATAATGGTGAAGATGAAAGTGGAGCCCCTTCTTCAAGCTCAAATAAGACAAGTGTTTTTCAATTCCCCCATCTCGTATTAGGTGTTCTTGCTTTATTCTTATATGTAGGTGTTGAAGTAATGGCCGGAGATACCATCATCAGTTATGGTAAGTCGCTTGGAATTGAATTGTCTACAGCACGATACTTTACTCAAGGTACACTGGCTTTTATGTTAGTGGGATATATTATTGGAATCATCGCTATTCCAAAATACATTTCTCAATCAAAGGCATTAGCAATCTGTGCAGTTCTTGGGGCAGTCTTTACAGTACTTGCTGTTGTAACGAATGGATACGTATCTGTAGGATTCATTGCCGCTCTTGGTCTTGCTAATTCATTAATGTGGCCTGCCATCTTTCCTTTAGCAATTGACGGCCTGGGTAAATTCACAAAGATCGGTTCTGCAATTTTGGTTATGGCCATTGCCGGTGGAGCAATCTTGCCGTTGATCTACGGAAAAGTTTCGTTGATGTGGAATTCACAAAACGCTTACCTGCTCATGGTTCCATGCTATTTATTTATATGGTATTTCGCCAAAAAGGGCTATCGTGCAGGAAAAACGGTTTAGTGCAATACCATTAATATGATTTAGAAACCCTCGTCAATACTGACGGGGTTTTGTTTTTTAATTCATTCTGAAAAAAAATAATAATCTTTTGTCCATATCCGTGCGATTGATTCGTCAAGTTGTAAATTATGTTTAACCAAAAATCATTTACAGTATGGAAAAGTACATGTTCATTTTTCTCGGAGGCGATCCAAGCAAGCTTTCACCCGAAGCACAGCAAGCAAACATGCAAAAGTGGTTTGCGTGGGTAGAGAAACTCACCAAAGAGCAACGCTATGTATCCGGTGAGGCGCTGTTGCCTGGCGGAAAAACGATTTCAGGAGTAAAAAAGACCGTAACCGATGGACCCTTTACAGAGAGCAAAGAGTTAGTAGGCGGGTACTTTGTTGTACATGCAAAAAATCTTGATGAAGCTGTTGCGCTTGCCAAAGACTGTCCGGATTATGAGCTCGGTGGAATTGTTGAAGTACGTGAAGTAGTAAAATTTGATATGTAATCTATGCAAATTAAAATCACGTTTATCATGTTGGCTGTAGTGATGCTATCGTGCAATGCTCCTGAAAACAAAGACAACAATACTGTGGTCGCAATTCAAGACAGCACAAACGTAATGCTTGCTCAAAAAATGTTCGATGCATTTAACCAACATCATTGGCAGGCGATGGCGAATTGCTACACCGACTCGGCACTGTTTTTAGATCCTGCTTTTGGTAAGAAGTATCTGAAGCAATCGCGATCACAGACAGCAGAGAAGTATGCCCTACTTCAACGTGTCTTTCCAGACATTAACGATGAAGTAGTGGCAATGTATCCTTCAGGCAACAGGGTAATTGTTGAGTTTATTTCAACCGGCAAGTTGGCCAGTGGCGATTTGTTCCAACTACCGATTATTACTGTGTTAACCTTTGAAAACAATTTGATTGTTAAGGATGCTACTTACTACGATGTGGAATACTCAGGCGAAGAAAATCCTAAAGAAGAAGGAAATCCTGAATAAGGTGAAATTCCATAACTTTATGGATGCATGAACAACAGGTAAATCAACAAGTCGGCCATCTCTTTCGTCATGAGGCGGGAAAGATGGCCGCTGTGTTGACTCGCTTATTGGGGTTTCAGCGACTTGATCTTGCACAGGATATTGTTCAGGATACGTTGTTAAAAGCAATGAGCGTTTGGAAGCTTAAAGGTATTCCTGAAAATCCTTCGGCCTGGTTATACACTGTTGCAAAGCGTAAAGCGATTGACTGGCTGCGCCAACAAAAACTTCATGAAAGCATTCATGCCGAAATTAGTCTTGCATTACAATCCGAATGGACACTCTCTCCGACAGTTAATCAACTCTTTCTTGAAAATGAAATTGAAGACAGTCAGCTGCGCATGATCTTCGCGTGCTGTCATCCTTCTATTCCATACGAATCCCAAATTGCCCTAACGTTAAAAACACTTTGCGGGCTTAGCATTTCTGAAATTGCTCAAAGCTTTTTGACAGTCGAAGAAACCATCACAAAACGATTGTATCGGGCACGCGAAAAAATACGGGAAGAAAAATTAAGTCTGGAGGCGCCAGCACCTGTTACATTACCTGGTCGATTGGATGCCGTTCTTCACACCATCTACTTATTATTTAATGAAGGATACAATTCATCACATCCTGATCAATTAATTCGGACCGAACTCTGCGAAGAAGCCATTCGATTGTGTTTGCTTCTTACGCGAAATACATTAACCGATTTACCAAAGACACGCGCGTTACTGGCATTGATGTGCTTTCAAGCTTCGCGCGGAGATTCCAGACTGAACACTGATGGCAATATCATTTTATTAAAAGATCAGGATAGATCCCAATGGAATAGAGACATAATCGCTAAAGGAAAATACTATTTGGAGTTATCGGCCGAAGGAGACAAGGTCAGTGAATATCACCTTGAAGCCATGATAGCTTCGTGTCACGCAGAAGCATTGTCATTTGAAAACACAAACTGGAAAATAATTTATGGTCTGTACACTGCTTTGTTAGAAATCAAACCCAGTCCGATTATTGAGATGAATAAAGCGATCGTGCTTGGATACATGGATTCATTTCAAGCTGGCTTGGAAGCATTGAGAAAAATTAAAGGACTTGATCAGAATCATTTGTACCATTCTGCGTTGGGTGATTTTTACTCTGAAGTTGGACGCAAAGAAGAAGCCAAACGAAGCTATGAAAAAGCTTTATTAATCACGCATTCAAATACCGACAAGCAATTGCTCAAACAAAAGATTATAAATTGTGCTAATTGAATTTTGTAATTAATGCTCCAAGCTTGTCTCTTATAAATTGTTCCCGATCCTCATAATTACCAGAAACGAAAGCATACTGTATGTTTCTTTTCTCCAGCTCGTTTCTGAATAACGACATCATCTCTTTACGCTTTGTTCCTAAATCCCGCAATCCATCCTCAACCCAAGGCACATCGATATCAAATAAAAAATACAAATCGTACTGAACTTGTGTTGCCAATGCATAAAGAACAGCGGGGACTTCATTCAAATAAATCTTTGAGTAGATTTGAGTTGTAATTAAATCCGTATCACAAAAAAGAAGTTTGTTTGCCGTTTTAGTCTTATCAATAATCCGTTGTGTTTGTGCCTGTCCAATTTTAACAATATCATCCACTGTGAAATCATTAGAGGTAATGATTTCGCGTGCCACTTCAGGAACAAACTCGGTTTGATATAGCTCGGCCATTCTCTTCGCCATGGTTGATTTACCCGTGCTCTCTGGTCCGTAGAAACAAATCTTCTTTACAAAATTGGGTCTAACAATTGGCGGAATGAAATCCCAATATGCAAAAGGTTTTTCTCTGATCAGAGATGCCGAAACCGGAACGTTTTTTCTTTCACAATCAAACATTACATGTTCAGCACCTAAATTTTTGGCGAATGGTTCTCCGTATTGTTCAGAAGAAACAAGAAGATCAATTGATGGATAGACTTCTCGCATGCGTTGAGCCCAACGTTTTGTGCGTTGGTCCAGCGGCAATGTGTCGTCATCAAAATCATCTTCGATTTTATAAATATGAATTGCCTGTTGATTCCTAAATATTTCTTTTATCCAGGAGAAGCGTAAATCTCCGTCAATCACATCGTTGTTTGTAAAACTCATCGATACAATTAATTCATCGCATTGCGAAGCGGCAAAGTTTATTAAGGCGATGTGACCATGGTGAATGGGCATGAACTTACCGATAACGAGACCTCTCTTCATTTTACATCCGTCAAAAAACGCTGATACTGTTTTACAAAAAGAAATCCGATAAGGCATCCAAGTGCATCGGCCAGAATATCCATCAAATCGAATGAACGACCCAGGATAAAGAAATCCTGAACAAATTCAACGATGATACTATATCCAAAAAAAACAAAGGGAATCAGAATTAATAATTTAGGTAATCGTAAAGCCAGAGCAGGTCTGTGAAAAACAGGAATGCACCAAACTATAACCATAATCGTAAAAAGTGCAACATGAACTATTTTGTCCATCTGAATTTTACCAAGCCAATCGTCTTCCGGCAGTGCAGAGCCGGGAAGAAAAAAAGCAACACTTGAAAAGAGAAAACAAGCAATGCCGGGCCAGAACGATTTAAGAATGGTTTTCATGCTGAACATTGTACGATTTGTATTCACGAATCCAGTTCCATAAACCAAACGCTGCCAAAAGTGTGAACACTAAATATTCTACACTAAAGAATTTTGCACCCTTAATAAAGTATAAAATTGTGGCTACAATATCAATCACAATCCAGATAATCCAGCATTCAATTCGTTTTCTGATCATTAAAAAAGTTGTAATGATGCTCATCACCAAAATAAAGGAATCGGCATACGGATAGGAACTTGGTAAGTTAAAGAGAAAGGGGAGCCATTCATGAAGATTACTTGCCAGCTTACCTATTAAGAATGTTCCGACAACACCTCCAACAAACAGGAAAATAAATTGCTTCAATTTCATGAAACTTACTTTCAGTTCAAGCTTATTATCTTTTTCCTCCGGTTTCGGATTTGCCCATCGCCACCAGCCAATCAAATTGGTAACAAAAAAGAAAACCTGGAGGAACATATCAGGATATAGCTGGATCTGATAATAGAAGAAAAAGGAAAGTGAGACATTAATGATACCCAATGGCCAACTCCAGATGTTGGCCTTAGCAGAAAGCCAAACTGCTACCAATCCCGCCATGACACTGAAAAATTCCAGGTAACTCATGGAGTATCCTAAAACGTTGAAGAAGATGTTGTTGATATCGAAGAAATTCATTCTGCTTTCTACCTTTAGATTGTAAATATAATCGTTGCCAAGGATAGCACATTACATTTATCTGCCGTGTAATACATTTTGAAAAGAAGGTTTTTGAAGAACGGAATAATATTACAGATCAAAGGGCAAAAGAGCAATCTAAATTCCTTAATTTAGCTGGAAGAAAATAAACAATGGAAACATACCAAGTCAAAATATTAAACTCAAAAGCGAAAGACTTACTTGTTGAATTAGTCGACAAAAAGCTTATTCAAATGGAGGAGGAAAAAGACTTGTTCAGCTTAACATCAGAACAAAAGAAAAGTATTCGCATTAGCCGATCTCAAATTAAAGAAGGTAATTATAAATCGCATAAAACCGTTGTGTCTAGTCTTAAAAAATGGCTCAAAGAAAAATAATTTGGTCTCAACGAGCAGAAGAAGAACTTTATACTATTCTTGATTTCTACAATCAACGAAACAAGTCGACAACTTATAGCATTAAACTTCTTTCGTCCGTTGAAAAATTAATTGGTCTTCTTCCTAAAAATAAACACCTCGGAAGGCTTTCAGAAAATGAGTTTACACGTGTTATTGTAAAAAAGGAATTCTTAATCTTTTATGAAGTCCATCGCGATGCCATTGTAGTCGTTTCGTTCTGGGATAATCGGCAAGATCAATCAAAACGACTTGATAAAAAATGATGTTAGAGTTTAATACAAACATTCTTCGCCTCAGTAAAAAACTTAATCGCTTCCCATCCACCTTCTCTTCCAACACCCGATTGCTTCATGCCTCCAAAAGGCGTTCTCAAATCTCTAAAGAGCCAACAGTTCACCCAAATGATTCCGCTTTTTACTTTTGCTGATACACGATGAGCGCGTTTCAAATTTTCCGTCCAGATGGTTGCTGATAATCCATAGCTGTTGCAGTTCGCATAGGCAATCACTTCCTCTTCTGTATCAAATGGCATGATGGTAACAACCGGTCCAAAAATTTCTTCCTGGTTGGTGCGGCATTGTTGATCCAAACCAGTGATGACTGTTGGTTCCACAAAATATCCCTGTTGACACATTCCTTCTATTTTTATTTGCTTACCCCCAGTTAAAATTTTCCCTCCTTCTTGCTTAGCAAGTTCGATGTAAGAAAGCACTTTATTCATGTGTGCTTCTGAAACCAATGCGCCTACATTTGTCTTTTCATGCATGGGATCTCCTACTACCAATGCTTGAGTACGTTTTACAAACTCAGCAACAAATTTTTCATAAATACTACGCTCAACCAAAATGCGAGAACCGCACAAACAAATTTCGCCTTGATTAGTAAACGAAGAACTGATAGAAGTTGAAAGTGCTTGCTCAAAATCGCAATCTGAAAAAATGATGTTCGGGTTTTTTCCACCCAACTCTAGCGAAAGTTTTTTAAACATTGGAGCTGCTGTAGCGGCAATTTTTTTTCCTGTTACGGTTCCCCCGGTAAATGAAATTGCTGGAATACCAGGATGTTCGATAATCGCTTGTCCTGTTTTTGATCCGAGGCCATGTACAATATTCAAAACACCGTTGGGTAAACCCGCTTCAATACACAGGTGAGAAAACAAAAAGGCCGTCATGGGCGTGAGCTCCGATGGTTTGGCCACCACGGTACAACCAGCTGCCAGCGCAGGAGAAATTTTCCATGTAAATAAATAGAGCGGAAGATTCCATGGAGAAATACATCCTACAACACCAATTGGATTCCGAAGAGTATAATTGACTGCTTCATTTCCTGTAATGTGCGCCTCACTTGAAAAGTGCATAGCACCCGTTGCAAAAAATCGAATATTGGATGACGATCTCGGAATATCTAAAGTTGAAGCAAGTTTTACCGTTTTCCCAGAGTCAATACTTTCTGCCCAAGCGAGCTTATCTAAATCACGATCAATGAGGTTGGCCAGATTCTGAAGAATGGCAGAGCGCTTTTCAACCTGCATTGTGGACCAAGCTGGAAATGCATTTGTTGCTGCATCTACTGCTTTTTGTACATCACCTGCATCTGAATCTGGAATAAGACTGTACACTTTTCCCTCGGCAGGATTGTAATTGTCGAGGTATTGACCCGATTGTGGCGCAACTAATTCTCCGTTAATATAGTTTTGAATTTCCTGCATGATGCGATTTATAAACTTCCCGTTCTTCCTCCATCTACCGGAACATTAATTCCATTAATGTAGCTCGCTGCAGGTGAAGCCAGAAATGCAACAGCTGCTGCCACTTCACTTGCTTCAGCAATTCTTCCAGCCGGAATTTCTTTTACCATTTCTTTTTTTGCTTCTTCAAATGTTTTGGAGTATTTATCGGCATTGGTTTTAATAATCGATTCTAATCTGCCTGTCATCGTAGCACCTGGCAATACATTATTCACCGTAATACCAAACGGTGCTAACTCAAGTGAAAGTGTTTTTGACCAATTGGCTACCGCTCCTCGAATTGTATTCGATACACCCAATCCCCGAAGAGGAACTTTAACAGATGTAGAAATAATATTGATAATCCTTCCAAACTTCGCACGCTTCATTCCCTCCACAAAAGCCTGGACCAAAATATGATTGCAGAGTAAGTGATTTGAAAATGCTTTTACAAAATCTTCTGGCTTCGAATCAATGGCTTGTCCTGCCGGAGGTCCACCTGTATTATTAATTAAAATGTGAACATCAACTTGCCTTCCATAAGTCTCGACTTTTTGTTTTACATCCTCCGGAAAAGTAAAATCAGCAACAAGGTAATCGTGTTGTTGTCCCGAAGAAGTGGAAAGCTCTTTTACCACTTCCTGAAGTTTTTGCTCATCGCGTGCAATTAAAGTGACACTCGCACCCAATAAAGCCAATTCAATAGCCGATGCTTTGCCAATACCTTGTGTACTGCCGCACACCACCGCCTTTTTACCTGTTAAACTTAAATTCATGATGCAATTTAAAACGTACTTATTGGTTTCCAATTCTAACGCGTAATTTGCACATTAGCACATTGAATTATTAACACATTAATGTATGGCCATTCGTAAACCTTTTAACCTGAAACAGTGGATTAATGATAACCGTGGTTTGTTAAAGCCACCCGTAGGCAACAAAAATTTATATGCCGATGCCGGTGATTACATTGTGATGATCGTTGGTGGACCCAACGCCCGCAAAGATTATCATTTCAATGAAACTGAAGAATTGTTTTATCAACTGGAAGGAAATATAAACGTCAGGATTCAGGAGGATGGAAAAGCGGTTGATATTCCGATTAAAGAAGGAGAAATGTTTTTGCTTCCATCCAATACACCTCATCGTCCGGAGCGACCTGAAGGATCGGTGGGTTTGGTGATCGAATGCAAACGCGAAGATCCGAATATGATGGATGGTTTGATTTGGTTCTGCGATAACTGCAATACTAAATTGCACGAATATAAATTTCATCTTGATAACATTGAAACGGATTTCCTTCCGCGGTTTCGCGAATATTACGGATCGAAAGAATTTCGCACCTGCAAGAAGTGTGGAACGGTAATGGAATCTGATCCACGATTTACTTAATGTTCAATGTTGTATTTATTCGTGCATTCGTGGCAAATAATTCAATGCCACGAATGCACGAATGTTTCAGCTTATAAACACCTCATAAAGTGAAATTTGAAAATTCAATTCAATTCGCCAGGAAACTTGATCAAATCGATCCGTTAAAAAAATACAGAAATCAATTTCTAATTCCCAAAGTAAACGGTAAGCCATCCATTTATTTCACTGGCAACTCATTAGGGCTTCAACCAAAGTCCACTGCAAAATTTATTAAAGATGAACTGGACGACTGGGCAAAACTTGGCGTGGAAGGGCACATTCATGGAAGGAGACCGTGGTTATACTATCACAAATTTACCAAGAAAGTGTTAGCTGAAATTGTTGGTGCCAAACCAAGTGAAGTAGTGGCCATGAATCAACTCACCGTCAATTTACATTTGATGATGGTTTCATTTTATCGCCCAACAAAAAAGAGATTTAAAATTCTGACCGAAGCCGGAGCTTTTTCGTCTGATCAATATGCATTTGAATCGCAATTAAAATTTCATGCCCGCCTGCCGAACGGGCAGGGAATAAAACCTGGCAAGGGGCTGATTGAATTAAAGCCACGTAAAGGTGAACATACATTGCGCACCGAAGATATTCTTCTTGCCATAAAGGAACATGGGGAGGAATTAGCACTTGTTATTTTTGGTGGCGTTCAATATTACACCGGGCAATTTTTTAACATCAAGAAAATAACAGAGGCTGCACATAAGGTTGGTGCTGTCGCAGGATTTGATTTGGCTCATGCCGCTGGTAATGTTCCGCTCACATTACACAAACACAACGTTGACTTTGCTGTATGGTGCGGTTATAAATATTTAAATTCCGGTCCTGGTGGAATTTCAGGTGTCTTCATTCATGAACGCCATGCAGAAGATTTTGCATTGCCACGCTTTGCTGGCTGGTGGGGACACAATGAAGGAGAGCGCTTTCAAATGAAGAAAGGCTTCAAGCCGATAGCCGGAGCTGATGGTTGGCAATTGTCGAACGTACCGATCTTTCAAAGTGCAGCACATCTTGCATCACTGGAAATTTTTAAGCAAGCCGGAATAAAAAATCTTCGTACAAAAAGTGTTTTGCTTACGGACTACCTTGAATTTTTGTTGAACGAAATGGATTTCTCTAAAAAGCTATTCACGATCATCACGCCACAAAATCCCGATGAACGTGGATGTCAGCTTTCTATCTTAATGAAAAAGAATGGACGAAAGGTTTTCGATCGCATCACGAAAGCCGGGGTGATAGCCGATTGGCGCGAACCGGATGTAATTCGCATTGCACCCGTACCTTTGTATAATTCATTTGAAGATGTGTTTGTTTTTGCACAAATTTTCAAGCAACCACTATAAGTCAAATCCATTGCTGACATTCATCATATTTCAACCGAAAGAACTTCGCTACATTCGGAAATCAAAATAAGCTATGCAAAGTAAAAATGAACGAATCGCAATTGTTGGTGGTGGATTGGTGGGATGCCTTCTTTCACTCTACTTAAAAAAACGAGGATATTCTGTTTCTGTATTTGAGCGGAGGATGGACATTCGGAACCACGTTCTTGGCATGGGTAGATCAATCAACATGGCATTAAGCAATCGCGGGCTTCGTGCCCTGGAAGAAGTAGGACTTGCTGAACGAATGAAACAAGCTGCTATTCCGATGAGCGGCCGGGTGATGCATGATGTGAAAGGAAATCTTTCTTATCAACCTTACGGTGAACAAGGGCAATACATTAATTCAATTTCACGAACCGGATTGAACATGGTGCTGATGGAAGAGGCAGATAAAAATGGTGTTGAGTTTTTCTTTGAGCACCGATGCTTACATGTTGATATCGACAAAAACGAAATTGAATTTCAACATTATGGAGGTACCGTACATAAACAGTTCGATCTGATCATTGGAACTGATGGCGCGTTTTCGGCTGTGCGTGGAGCATTACAAATTACAGATCGCTTTGATTATTCTCAACAATACATTGAACACGGCTATAAAGAACTTCGTATTCCTTCCTCTGATTTAAGAACTCACCTGATCGAAAAGAATGCATTGCATATTTGGCCACGCGAAAGTTTTATGATGATTGCACTCCCCAATCCGGATGGATCTTTTACGTGTACACTCTTCCTTCCGTTCGAAGGTGAAGCTTCTTTCGATCGGTTAAAAACAGAAAGCGAAATACAATCCTTTTTTCAAAAAACATTTCCTGATGCTATAGGCATAATGCCAACACTTGCCGAAGACTTCAGAGATAATCCAACGGGTTCCCTGGTTACGATGCATTGTTTCCCCTGGATAAAAAATAAAACAGTGGTACTCGGTGATGCTGCTCACGCAATAGTTCCTTTCTTCGGACAAGGTATGAATGCAGGTTTTGAAGATTGCCGAATTCTCAATCAATTACTGGATCAACACAACGATGATTGGGATACAGTTCTTCCTCTATTTCAATTGTTACGCAAACCTGATGCTGATGCCATTGCTCAGCTGGCATTGGATAATTTTATCGAGATGCGCGACCTCGTAGCCGATGCAGAGTTCTTATTGCGAAAAAAGATAGAAGCGAAACTTCACAAGCTCTATCCACAGAAATGGATACCATTATATACCATGGTTACATTCCGAGAAGATATTCGTTATTCAGAAGCTTACGTCATCGGACAAAAACAAAAAAAGATAATGGATGAGGTGATGAAGAAACAGGATATTCAATCGAATTGGGAGACGTTGAACTTTGAAGAGATTGTAAATCAATTACAAGTTTAAAGTTCAAGGTTCCAAGTTCAAGATTAAATACGAGAACCTTGAACTTGGAACTTGAAACCCTAAACTATTTTTTTATGTGCAGTTTATACTCTTCAAACCTTGCCAGCACATCGTTAACATAATTTATAGGCTCTTCGCATTTGCAATATCCTGCGGGTGCAATCGGATCAAGGTAATATGCCGGGTTTGATTTCTTCGACAGATAATACTCAACATGGTCGTGCCAGAGCGTAGGGTTCTTTCCATACTTCTGCGTTAGCTTTCGTGCATCGATAATGTGAGATAAGCCAACATTGTAAGAGGCCAGAATAAATTTCAAACGTTCATCATCATCTATTATATTTTTACTCCAATATTTATCGAGGTACGCTAAAAAGTTAACACCCGCCCGAATATTTTGTGCCGGATCTTTAGGATTTACGGCTCCGAATCGCTTCGCTGTCTCCGGCATTAATTGCATCAGCCCTTGAGCACCTGCCCACGACACACCTCCATGACTGAATTTAGACTCTTGATAAATCACGGCCGCAAGTAAACGCCAATCCCAACCTAATTTCTCAGCACCTGCCTTTATCAAATTATCATAAGGTGAAATCTTATTTCCTTTAACTGATGAGTAATCACTCTCATGGTGAATTAAAGATGTTCGAGGACTTTTAAAGTAGCGGTTATACACTACCATAAACGTAGATTCTTTTTTTATTCTGATCAGCCACACGTTGATGGCATCCAGAAGTTGTGGTGAATTCTTTCGAACTGCCCATGCGATTTGCTGTGGAACGCTGAGCACCGTTGAGACATCAAGATTGGGATAGTAGGTTGAATTAACCTGCGCCAATGTGTGAGTTGCAACAGTGTAATCAATTTCTCCTTGCGCTACTTTATCGATTAGGGCTTCTGTACTTTCAGTGAGTGTGTCGGCTTTTATGTTAATGTCGACTCCCAGTTCTTCTGTTAGATGTTTTAATCGCAATTCAAAGCTGGTGCCCTTCAGTACATGTACATCTTTCCCGGAAAGTTCAACCGGGTTGCGAATAAGACTGTCTTCAATTTGTTCACGCGATTCCTTTTGCCAATTCTTTGGTTTTCGTTGTACCAAAACATGGTATGAATTAAAATGAGGTCGCGTAAAAGCAACCAGTTCTTTTCGTGATTTATTGATGGAGAGCGGAAAAGCCAGAATGTCGCCTTCCCCTTTATTGATCTGAGAGATGGCATGATCCACACCTGAAGTAATTTTAATTTTCAGGTCAACTTTTAAATTCTTGGCCAACAATTGAAGCAATTCATACTCGTACCCCATCGGTCGACCCTTGTAAATAAAATAACTCACTGAATTATTATCGACAAGGGCAGTAATATACCCTCGCTTCACAATAGCCTCCAGATCAATTTTTACCTGAGGTTTTGTATAGAGTTCCTCTTTCTGTTCATTGTTGCACGAAAGACATAGCAATAGAACAATACTGATTGTAAGGATGTAGCGCAAGTAAGCCAACATAGGTAAGTCAAAGTAGGAAATCTGAGGATAAAAAAAAAGAGCTCTGTACAGAGCTCTTTTTAAATAGAGAGTAAATCAAATTAATTCGATTGCAATACCGCATCGATAGTATGAACTGCACCGTTATTATGGACATTATTAACTGCCGTAATAACCGGATCAGTTGCTGCATTTGCGTCAACAAGACTTACAATAGGGGTTGGATCTGCACTTAGTGCAATTGTAAATGACTCACCTGTTAGTAAGGTATTCATCACACGTCCAGCAGAGAGATCTGTGGACAAATATCTTCCAGACAAAATATGATACTTCACTAAATCAGCGGCTTCCGTTTCAGTCATTGCTTTTACTGTGGCAATGGCATCAGCCTCTGTTGCAGCACTTAAAAATGCAAGGAATGCATTGTCGGTTGGAGCAAAAATAGTAAAGTCCGGGAGTGGTGCTTTATTTGGCACTAATACGAATGCTACTTTTGACTTGCGAAGTGCATATGCAAAAACGTCAAAGTCAGTACCGGTAGCATCCGCTCCGGTTTCAAGTCCACCCGATATCGTTGGTGTTGCTGTCGAGTAACTAACACTCATACCGAACGGAGTAAGAACCGTTGTATTTGTAGCAGGCGCACTTAACACTTTATCAATGGCATGAATAACACCATTGGAAGCGTCCACATTTGCTGCTGTTACTTTGCCTCCAGTAGCACCCGTGTTTGCGTTAATCAACACATCAGCACCTACTAGCGATACTGATATCCTTGCACCATTAATCGTGGTGAACGTTTGTGCACCTGTAATCTGAGCAGACTTAATTTCAGAACTGATAAGATGATAATTCAAACGAGTAGCAAGCGTACCAATACTTAGTGGTGTTGATACGTTTGTTAAGCTTTGAAGTTTTGTAATAGCGCCATCTTCGGTAAGCGTTGGATCTGAATAAACTCCTTGCAGATACGTCAAGAAGGCTGCATCTACAGGAGCAAAGACTGTAAACTGTCCAGAGTTATTGTTATTTAATGTTGAAGCCAAACCTGTTTGGGTAAGCGCTGCAACTAAAATATCAAAATCATCACTCCCAGATGCAATCGCTGCAATAGTAGAACCTTGTGGTATTGCAGGTGATTTAAAATCATCTGAGCAACTGATAGCAACAAAACAAATTACCAGCGCGAATTGAAAAGCAGAATAAGATTTTAGCTTATGTATTATCGTTAAGTTCATAGTCTTATTTGTTTTTGATGATTGTTAAAGGAAGATTAGGCTTACTCCTATAGTTTCCGGAAATAATAATGGTATAGACGCCTCCACTTTGAAAATCATAATCTAAAGCACTCGCTACTGTTGCCCCACCTTGTTTAACGTCTACATCCGAAACTCCGCTATTGATGATAGTGAAACCTACAGAAATAAATGGATTTGTTCCTGAAACAATAGACCGTGACCCAACGGAAGGAGATAATGTTGGGAATGCCAATGGATAGGAAAGAGTTCCTCCGATTGTTTGTCCTTCAACTGTAGCCGTAATTGATCCGCTATTTGGCACTGCATGAACTATTCGAACAGCGCATTTACCGACAGCCGGTTTAGGAAACCGTATTGCAGAAGGCAGCGGAGCCTGGTCTGTTATAACGAAGAAACGAATGCCCCCTTGATCACTTGCTCCAAGCGGTACAATTCCAATAGCATCTGCTTTTTTATTTCTCTCCGAAACGGTAGGTGCTAATGCTCTCCAATCCACAACTCCAATCTGCGCACCAGTGGATTTCACAACAAAAGTAGTATCACCAAAGTCGTTTTCGTCCAGTTTGCGAATTGGTTTTGGTCGCGTAATTGAGTCTAGAACAATGACGGTGTAATAGACGCTGTCGAAAGCCTGAAAATTATTTGTATTGTTATTGCCCGCCCTAAAAATCAAGTTGTTACTACCAAGTACACCTCCAATTGTTCCGGTTGTAGGTTTTGCTTTAATCGAAGTGTTGGCCAATACCCCGTTCGATGTTATCGCTATTTTTTCATATGTAGATTGAGCCTGCCCTGCAGATACGCTTGTTCCATATTTCAGATTATTTATAAACAAATCCAAGGATGGCGCATCTGGAGATGCGTTTACCATAATAAAATTCGCAGATAAGTTACTTGGCGTTGTACTGATGTTGGGATTACCTAACTCTACGTCTTCGCACGCAGTAAGGCACATCGCTGTACCAAACGTGGCAAATGCAATTAGTTTATTTATATGTTTCATATCTTATTGTTCAAGTTTGTAAATATTAAATCGTTGCTCTCTCTTTAGGTTTAGACTAAAAAATGTATCTGAAACCCATTTGTATTTGCCAACGACCATTAACAGTTTGGTCTGGAATATACGATTCAGAAAGTGCCGTTCCATCAGCATTGGTTTCAAAAGTATAAACAGGTCTTCCTGTTGTTGCAGCCCATGGCTTACCCAATGTTGATGTAGGACCCGTGATTGCCACAGGTGAACCCAACGAACCTGCTGTGTGAGGTTGCTCATATCCCAAGAAGCGAATAAGCTGTGTACGTGATGTGTTCTGAAATAAGCCTGCCTTTGAGCTAAATAAATTCAATGCATTCTCCAAGTTCAACGAGAACTGAAGGGTGTTGCGTTTGCCTCTCACATCTATATAGAAATCCTGAAGTAAACTAAAGTTCAATCGGTTTACCCATGGCGCGATCGCACCACTGCGCTCCGCATATTTTCCTCTGCGTTCACTCAAATATTTATCTTGTCCAATATATGTATCCAGTTCAGCCCAAATCTGATCGATGGTACGTGCATCATTTGCATTTGCTGTGCTCAATACAATTTCGTCTTTACTCCTTGGTATGTAAATAAGATCATTACCGTTTGTACCATCGCTGTTCACATCTCCATTGTAGGTGTATGAGAAATTTCCGCCTGAACGACCTTCATAGGTAAAGCCTAACGTAGTGGCAAAATGTTTGAAGTATTCTTTGCGATACGATCCAAATGCAATGATGCGATGTGGAGTTAATGTATTCGCGTAAGAAAGACCTGGATTGTTTGGACCTGACACGTTTGCCTGAGAAGCGAAGATACCTCCGGCTGTTGAACCACCTTGTGGATTTACTTCGCGAGAATCGGTATACGTATAGGCTGCCGACACCTGGAAATTTCGATTGAAAGTTTTTGCTAATTGTGCCGTAAGGCTCCACTGATATCCTTTGCTGGTATTTTCCAAAACCAATGCCTGAAATACATCTCCATTCACTCTCCTGTCGTTGGAAACTATGGCTCTGTCAATACTATTATTTTGTGGCACAGCTCCGTAGAGTGGACGTCCATCTCCCTGAAGTGTTGCAGTTGACGGTGCTAAGTTTGCATCGCGAATAAAGACCGCATTGATATCTTTCGTGTAGATAAATTCTAACGTACCTACTATTCCATAAGGAAGTTGTTGATCAACTGCTAAATTACTTCTCCACACTTGTGGAAATTTGAAATCTTTCGAAACCGTGTTGATTGCTGGAACAATAGCCGAACGTCCATAGTTACGATCCAGTGGATCAGTAATCAATGGAGGTGTTCCATTTTCTAAATCAGAGTATGCACTTGAAGGCGCATCCGCAGGTAATACATAAGGTGTCTGGTTGAAATCATAAGGCAGTCCATCACCTGTGTTGGTAAACGGAACAGCCGTAGAATTAAACTGACCAAAATACAAACCATTATTACTTACTGTGTTTGACAGCCACACAAAAGGAATACGACCTGTAAGTACACCCGTTCCTCCTCTTACCTGTGTTGTTCTATCTCCCTTTACATCCCAATTAAAACCGATGCGAGGTGATATTAATGGTTTAACTTCAGGCCATCCGCCTACGCGAATTTGTTCGCCATTGAAATCAATAGCGTTTACATAATTATTGACAGGCAGGTCTGTTAAGTAGATTGGAACATCTACCCGAACACCACCCGTTATCTTCAAGTTGGTAATCCCTGTGTATTCATCTTGTGCGAAGAAACCCATTTGAAGTGCTTCCCATTTTGCAGCAGTAGCAGAAGGACCGCCTTGTACTGATACATATTGAGTAGTGTATTGAGCGGGTCTGGCAGTTCCTGTTGTTGCAGGATCTGCATCAGCAATAAAATCGGCAATACTGTTATAGCGATAAACGCCATTAATTACCTGGGTGAATACGTTGTTGAATTTGTAGTACTCATTGGCTGTACCGATTGTAACAGTATGATTCTTTAAATAAATAGTGAAGTTGTCATTTAACTGAATGACATCCTGATCAAGTCGGTTGTTGGGTGTAAACGGATCAGGTCCAAACGTAGTAAGGTTGTTTCCGTTTGGTCCTAAAATATCTACTAAAGGAAAATTCGGTATTGCTAATCCTCCTGCGTTCTCACGTTTATCGCGGAAAGCACTGAAGCCTACCACCAGGTTGTTGAAGAATTTTCCTTCACCCAATGAAGAGTTTAACTCTGCCGTTACGGAAGATTGATTGTTGTTGATTCTGTAATATGAAGATGAGAAGGACAACACGTTGTTTGTATTACCGCGTCCCCCAGGAGGGCCACCTACGAATCCGCCTGATGTGCTCGGTGCCTGATCTTGAAAAGCATTCGTGATGTTTCCGCGAAGGGTTAGCTTATGACGGCTGTTAATGTTGTAATCCAAACGCACAACATAGCGTTGGCTTTCAGTAGCACGGTCAAAATCTTTATACACTCCAGGGTCATAGCCTAATCCACCTTTGTTAACTGGTCTGATCAAAAACGCACGAAGTGAATCTATTCCTGTTTCTGAATCACCATCTTCCGTTGCCTGCGTTCTACCAGTAATATCATCTGATCGTTTTGCTCTTACAGGATTTGTATAAAACGGATCTGTGCGAGTTTCAAACTCTACGTTTGCAAAGAAAAATAATTTATCCTTAATGATTGGTCCGCCTAAACGGAATCCGAAATTTTTGAAATCAAAACTTGGCACCGGCACTTCTTTACCATCTACTTTCTTACCTGCGAAATTTTCACTGCGGAAAAAATAGTAAGCACTTCCGCTTAATTCGTTGTTACCGCTTCGTGTAATCGCGCTTACACCTGCTCCTGTAAAATTACCCTGACGAACATCATAAGGAGAAAGTGAAACGGTAATTTCCTGAATCGCATCCATACTAAAAGGAGAAGCATTTGATTGCCCGCCTGGAAGAGGATTTAAGCCAAACACGTTGTTCACTGTTGCTCCATCAATAGAGAGGTTGTTATACAAATTACTTCTACCTCCAAAACTAAAATTACTGCCACCGGCCTGAGGTGTTAAGCGAGTGATGTCGCGAAAATCGCGACCAATAGAAGGAATACTTTGAATTTGGTTTATGTTAAAATTGGAAGATGCTCCAATCTTATCTGAGTTCATCACCGGATCTTGAGAGCCCGACACTACAACTTCATCAAGTTGCGTAGACTCATCAACCAACTTGTAATTCAGCACAAGGTTTTGACCTAATTGCAGATAAACATTTTCGCTCGTTTGTTCTTTAAAAGAAACAAAAGTTACCTTAATCGTATAAGGACCTCCTACTCGCATCGCAGGTAAATGGTAATAGCCATCTGCACGAGTAGCTGTGCCATATTGTGTTCCCGAAGGCGTGTGCACCGCTACAACATTGGCACCGGGTACGGCCTCACCTTTTTGATCTGTTACCAAGCCGCTCATGCTAGCTGTAGTTACACCTTGCGCAAAGCCAGCCATCGATGCTGTTAACACAAAGAACGTAAACAGTAAAAATTTCCTCATAAGTATTGTATTAGGGTTAATGATTTTAGAGACAACAAAACTACCCTAACGCTTTCAACTTACCTTTAATGAACCTTTAAATCTTTGGACTTTTGTTTACATGGAGTTAACACATCCTCATGTGCCGTTTATAAAAATTCATGTAATGCTTTGAGAAAGAATACTTTAATTAACGAATTATTAAGATAACCTACCTATCAATATGAAGTCAGTTTTACTCACACTCACTTTCCTGTTATCGTTTGCAACACTTGTCATCAGTCAACCCGACCTGTCCTATTACCTTCCTGAAAGCACACAATACGATCCAAAAATACCTACGCCCCAATCAATTATTGGACATGAAGTGGGCGAATGGCATATTACGCACGATCGGCTGGTCAATTATATGTATGCCTTAGATAAAGCTTCTGACCGCATTAGTCTAGAAGTGACAGGATATACACATGAAGCACGACCGTTAATATTACTTACTATAACGTCTCCTCAAAACCATCAGAATATTGAAAGCATTCGCACACAACATGTGCAACTAACTGATGCGACAAAATCGGGAAGTCTGGATACGAAAAATATGCCCGCTGTTTTTTATATCGGCTTTAGTATTCACGGTAATGAAGCCAGCGGAGCGAATGCCGGATTGTTAATGGCTTATCATCTTGCTGCTGCGCAAGGAAAAGAAATAGAAGAATACTTAAGACACACTATCATTTTGTTTGATCCATCTTACAATCCGGATGGATTACAACGATTCAGTTCATGGGTAAATTCAAGAAAGAGTAAATCTATTTCAGCAGATCCAAACGATACAGAACATAATGAAGCATGGCCGGGCGGACGATTTAATCATTACTGGTTTGACCTCAATCGCGATTGGCTTGTAGCACAACATCCTGAATCGCAGGCACGCGTGAAAAGCTTTCAAAAATGGAAACCGAACTTATTGACAGACCACCATGAAATGGGAACCAACTCCACTTTCTTTTTTCAACCCGGTGTACCGGCACGCAATCATCCGCTCACGCCTGAAAAGAATTTAGAAATCACCAAACGCATTGGCGAGTTTCACGCAAAAGCATTAGACGAAATCGGATCGTTCTATTATACACAAGAAGGCTTTGATGATTTCTATTATGGAAAAGGCTCAACGTTTCCAGATGCACAAGGCGCTATTGGAATTTTATTTGAACAAGGTAGCTCGCGCGGACATGCACAGGAAAGCATAAATGGTGTAGTACGTTTTCCATTTACTATTCGCAATCAATTTACAACTGCACTCAGTTCGTTGAAAGCTGTGAATGCAATGCGCGAGGATTTATTGAACTATCAGCGACAATTCTATAAAGATGCGATTGCGGATGCAGCCAAAGATCCAGTGAAAGCTATTGTCTTTGGGTCAACTCAGGACAAAGCGCGTTCGTTTCATTTGGCTGAAATTATGGTGAGACAAAAAGTTGATGTTTACAAACCCACATCATCACAAACGATAAATGGAAAATCATACGATGCAGAATCGTGTTACATCGTACCCATGAACCAGGCACAGTACAAACTCATTAAGGGAATGACGGAGAAGCGTACATCATTTAAAGACAGTATTTTCTACGACATATCGAGTTGGACATTGCCCCTTGCCTTCGGAATGGATTATGAAGAATTAAAATCAGTACCCGCATCACTCGAAAAAATTACAGAAGCAAAAATGCCTATTGGCAAACGTGTTGGTGGCGTGAGTGAATATGCCTATGTTTTTGAATCGTATGGATATTACACTCCGCGTGCTATGTATCGATTACTGAGGCACGGATTGAGACTGAAAGTAGCCAGTGATCCTTTTTATCATACGGACGGAAGAAAGTTTGAGCGAGGAGCCATTGTACTACAAGTTGCAGGACAGGATAAAAGTGCCGAGCAGATTGAATATCTCGTGAATGAAATCATCGCAAAAGACGGCATTGATGTATATGCCTTTAACACTGGTCTTGATTATAAAGGACACAGCTTAGGTAGTTCAAGTTTTCTTCCTATAAAGAAACCTGAAATTGCCATGCTCGTGGGCGATGGAATTTCACCAACGGATGTAGGTGAAGTATGGCACTTGCTGGATGTGCGATTCAATATTCCGGTAACACTCATTCCGGTTGATGTCTTCAACCGCACCAACTTATTGAAATACAATACCATCATATTGCCACCTACTTCTGGATCATTGAATATTACGGATGCTGGGAAAGAAAAATTAAAAACGTGGACACAAAATGGTGGTGTTGTAATTGGTTTAGAGAACGCATTGAATTGGTTGAACTCCGCGGGTATTGGAAAATTTGAAATGAAAAAAGATGAAGATCTGCCTACCGGACAGGCAGGAAAAAAAGATGCAGCCAAGCCACGCGCGTATGCTGACATTGATGAGTTTACAGGCGCCCAAGAAACCAGTGGTGCTATCTTTGAAGTGAATGTAGACCTTACCCATCCGTTGTTGTTTGGATATTACAATTCAAAAATGCCAATCTTCAAATCCAATAATTTGTTTCTGGAGAAAGCGAAAAGTGCTTATGGAAATCCAATTGTGTTTACAGCTTCTCCTTTGTTAAGTGGCTACATTTCCAAACCGAATTATACGAAGCTAAAAGAAAGTGCAGCGACCGGAGTGTCCGTTGTAGGTCAAGGTCGTGTTATTGGCCTTACAGAGAATGTTAGCTTCCGCGCTTTCTGGTTGGGAACCAACAAAATCCTGATGAATGCTATTTTCTACGGACCACAAATTGATTCGAGTTCCGGAAGATGATGACTTAAAAACTGATCTAAGGAGTCAAGGTCTTTAGGTATACCAGGCTTTGAGGAATTTGCGTTTCAGAACGTGATGACTCATCTTCAATGAAGAAATGTTTGATACCCAGTTTTTTGGCTTCTTTCATAATAGCAGCAATGCCTACATCACCTGTACCCAACACAACATTCGTTTCATCATCCGCATTTCCATTTTGATTTCCTTCTGTGCCCGACTTACGATCTTTAAGGTGCATGAGTAAAAACCGGTTCGGGTATTTTTTAAGTAATGCGACAGGATCTTGTCCAGGATGCTTCACCCAAAAAACATCCATTTCAAAATTGACATAACGTGGATCCATATGGGCAACCATGTAATCGAACAGCGTTCCATTTTCATATGGTCTGAATTCATATCCGTGTGGATGATAACAAAGTGAAACACCACTCTTGGCTAACGTTTTACCCGCCTCATTAAAAACGAGTACTGCTTTTTTTACATCCTCAATTGTAAACTCATTACCATTGTGCGGAATCCAAGGGCACATCACATATTTTGCTCCGTACGAGCGTGCTTCATCAGCAACAAATTGCGGGTTGTTGGCCAGTCTGTCAAAGTCGGCACCGAAGCTTACCATGGACAGTCCATTCTGCGCTAATAGTTTAATGTATTCCTGAAAAGACAGCCCATAAGTATCACCGCCCTCAATTTCCTTAATGCCCATCTCTTTCACTTTCGCCATTGTACCGGGTACATCTTTGGCAAATTGATTGCGTAAGCTATACAGTTGAAGACCGATTTCCTGTGCACTTGCAATGGGTTGAACCCAAAAGAAAAAAAGAAAAAGAGCAGCAATGAATTTGCTGAAAGAGCGACAGGAAATCATAGACTTGTATTAAGGGTTGTTTTTGTGAAGTGAAATTATAAAATCCGAAGGAAGAAACAACGTTTACCTCAGAACTTCAAGAAAAATGCACTTGAAAACGTGCTCTTCAAACTGACCGTAAGCCCGTCTTTGAGAAAGCTAATAATTCTGTGTTATTACCCCAATTGCTACGGGAAGAAAATAGTCTAATAAGTATTAAACTTTACTACTTACATTAGCATCTACGATTAGGCATTATAATTCGAATTTTAGCTATTTTCTTAACTATTGAGAGATGAATATTTCTCTGGCGAAATTTTAAACAAATCCTTAAAAACTAAACCTTAACGTTTTATGAAAAAATCAATCATTGCTTTTTTAATGCTGCTCATCACAGCAGGCACCTATGCTCAGTTCAATAAAGGTAGAATGCTCGTGGGGGGACAAGTCAGTTTTACGAACACACCAAATTCGGAATTTAAAGGAAACGCTCTCTCCCTGACTCCGCAATTTGGATATTTTGTTATAAACAATCTTGCAGTAGGGGCAGGTATAAATTTTAACGCACAAAAAAATAAATCTGACAATTATACTTACTCTAACACCTCAATGCAATTCCAGCCCTTTGTTCGGTACTACTTTAAACCAGGAATATTCCTTCATGGAAGCTACGGGATAGGCGATGGAAAAGCTAAGTCCGGATCTGAAGAGTATTCATATAATATATACAGCTGGACAGGATCCGCTGGCTATGCTATCTTCTTAAACGATCATGTTGCCATTGAACCCATGCTTGGGTACAAATGGAATACGGTGAACGATAAAGGCACAGACGGTGCAAAAACTTCAAGCTCCTCACTATATTTTCAGATTGGTTTCCAAATATATTTAGGTAGAAATGAGTAAAATGTAAACACAACTCGTTAAATATCCAGTAACACAATTACATCCTGAAACAAAAAAGCATCGCCTTGCGGTGATGCTTTTTTAGGTTTCTGGGTTTGGTTATCTATTTCGATGTCACCAACAAAGGTGTGTTGGCAACAATGGTAATCAAATCTTCATCGTTCACACTTCTCTTTTCATCGGCAACAGTAAGGAAGTTTTCATAAAGCTGATCCAACTCTGATTTGTTTGGTTGATAGCCCAACAATTCCAAACGATGCTTCAATGCTGCACGACCGCTACGAGCTGTTAATAAAATTGATGAAGTTGAAACTCCTACATCTGCTGGATTAATAATTTCATAGTTCTCTGAATTCTTCAAGAAACCATCCTGATGAATTCCGGATGAATGGGCAAATGCATTGGCACCGACAATTGCCTTATTAGGTTGTACTGGCATGCGCATCATATCCGAAACCATTGAGCTCAACGCATACAGTTTTTCTGATTTAATGTTGGTATGCAAACCTAAGTCTTTGTGCGTTTTCAAAATCATGGCTACTTCTTCAAGCGAAGTATTTCCGGCACGCTCGCCAATACCATTGATGGTTACTTCAGCTTGTCCAGCTCCAGAAATTAAACCAGCAATGGTATTCGCAGTTGCCAATCCTAAATCATTATGACAATGAACGGAGATAGTTGCTTTGTCAATATTCTTTACATGATCAAATAAATATTCAATACGCTTACCATATAAGTGTGGCAAGCAATATCCTGTTGTATCAGGGATGTTCACAACATCAGCACCAGCACCAATAACGGCTTCTACCATTTGTGCAAGAAATGCCAAGTCAGCACGACCAGCATCTTCTGCAAAAAATTCTACTTCAACGCCTTTTGACTTTGCATAGGTAACTGCCCATACCGCTTGCTCCAATACTTTCTCGCGAGTGGTATTAAATTTATGTTTGATGTGAATATCAGATGAACCAATACCAGTATGTATCCGTCCACGCTTCGCGCGGAGAAGGGCTTCGCCTGCAACATCAATATCTTCTTTGCGTGCGCGCGTCAATGCGCAGACGCCTACCTTAACTGCTTTCGAAAGTTCGACAACAGAAAGGAAATCACCAGGACTGGATATTGGGAATCCAGCTTCGATTACATCAACACCGAGAAGCTCGAGCTCACGTGCAATGATGACCTTTTCATCGGTTGATAATTGACAGCCGGGCACTTGTTCGCCATCGCGAAGCGTAGTGTCGAAGATTTCAATTTTTCTGCTCATGGATTATCGGTTAGTTGTTATCTGTTAATCGTTACGCTTCAGTTCAAAGTTCCAGGTTCCAGGTTTGATGTTTCTGTATTTGTCTAAAGTCTAATATCTCAATACTAAAGTCTATAATCAGTCTATGCCGGCACTTGGCAGTTAACCAGTATGCGCGCCTGGTTGCACACCACATTACCCATTACTTCCGTTCCCAGAATTTTTTCGTGAGGTGTTGTAGCATCAGCAATGTCGCGTGTTCTGTATCCTTCTTTTAATGTTTGTTGAATGGCTTTGATTACGGTTTCTGATTCTTCTTTTAATCCAAAAGAAATATCAAGAAGTAAAGCCGCGGAAAGAATAGACGCCAAAGGATTTGCAATTCCTTTACCTGTAATGTCATGCGCACTTCCGTGGATGGGTTCGTACAAACCAACGGTATCTCCAATAGAGGCTGACGCTAACATACCCATTGAACCAGCAATTTGTGATGCTTCATCGGTAAGAATGTCACCAAAAAGATTTCCGGTAAGTACTACATCAAAATAGGTTGGACTTTGAATGAGTTTCATCGCAGCAGAATCCACAAACATGTGATCGACTGTTACATCAGGATATTGCTTGGCAACTTCCTGAACAACTTCTCTCCACAAGCGTGAGCTCTCCAATACGTTGGCTTTGTCAACCGATGTTAATTTTTTACTTCTTGTCTGTGCTGCTTTAAATGCTTTATGCGCGATGCGCTCAACTTCGTAACGTGAGTAGATCATCGTATCATAAGCAGTATCATTACCATCTTTACGACCACGTTCGCCAAAATACACATCGCCCGTTAACTCACGGAAAAATAAAATATCAGCCCCCTTCAGGATTTCTGGTTTAATGCTGGAGGCTGAAAGTAATTCATCAAATAATTTTATCGGACGAAGGTTAGCATACAAGCCTAACTCTTTACGCATCCTCAACAAACCTTGCTCCGGACGAACTTTTGCGGAAGGATCGTTATCATATTTCGGATGCCCTACTGCACCAAATAAAATAGCATCGCAGTTTCTCATCTTCACCAACGACTCATCTGGCAGCGGAGTACCTGTCGCTTCAATAGCTTCATGTCCGATAGTAGCGTAATCGAAAACAAAATTATGTCCGAAACAATCAGCAATCTGTTCCAGCACTTTTTTTCCGCATGCTGTTACTTCTTTTCCAATTCCGTCTCCGGGCAGTATTACTATTTTCTTTTTCATTCTACTTTAGTTCAGGGTTCCGAGTTTAAAGTTCAAAGTTTGCCTATTGTAAATTGCTTACTGCCTACTCTTAATGAGCCAGTTCAAAGTGTTTAATCTCATCTCGCAAACTCAACAGGTAATCGATGTCGTCATACCCATTCATCATGCAGGTTCTTTTGTATGAATTGATTTCAAATGATTCTGAACTACCATCTTCCAAAACTACTTTCTGTTCATCCAGATTTACGGTGATGATAGTTGATGGATTCTTTTCAATCCCTGAAAATATCTTTTTCAAAAATTCATCGGATACTTGTAGCGGAAGCAAAGCATTGTTCAAAGCATTACCTTTAAAGATATCAGCAAAGAAACTTGAGATCACTACACGAAACCCCGCATCATAGATTGACCAAGCAGCGTGCTCACGGCTACTACCACATCCAAAGTTTTTTCCAGCTACCAGAATTTTTCCTGAATAGGTTGTATTGTTTAGCACAAAATCTTTTGGTGTGTTGTCGCTGTTATAGCGCCAGTCACGAAAAAGATTTTCACCAAAACCTTCGCGTGTTGTTGCTTTCAAAAAACGCGCAGGAATAATCTGATCGGTATCAATATTTTCAATTGGCAGTGGAACTGCTGTGCTTTTTAGTGTTATGAATTTTTCTTTTGCCATGTCTCTGTCAATATTATTTTTCTCCACCCTTCGGGCCCCAGAAGATTGCCCAGGTTATAAAATCTTCTGAAAAATTTTCAAAGCGATGATCTTTTCTTGCCGGAACAAACAACACATCACCTGTTTTGCAAGAATTCACAACGTCTTCAATTAGTAATTCAGCACTCCCACTCATCACGATATACAGCTCATCTTGTTCATGTGTCGTTTGGAAATCTTTCAAATGAGGATGATATAAAATCACCGACATGCTGCCATTTTTAAAAGCTTCAATATCCCAAACACCATGCGGCCATTTCTCCGTTGCTGGAAGCGGTAATTTTGCGAGGTAGTCTTGTAATGAAAATACCATGCTCGTTACACCAGGTCACGGACGTCTGTTACTCTACCAGTAATCGCTGCTGCGGCAGCACTCAATGGACTAGCCAAAAACGTTCTTGACTTTGGTCCTTGTCTTCCTTCAAAATTTCTGTTCGAGGTGCTGATGCAATATTTACCTGCCGGGATTTTATCTTCATTCATACCCAAACATGCCGAGCATCCTGGCTGACGAAGTTGAAAACCTGCCGCTTCAAAAATTTTGTCGAGCCCTTCTTTGCGTGCCTGATCTTCCACTTGCTTTGATCCCGGCACAACCCAAACCTCTACACCATCCGCTTTCTTTTTACCGGCAACAAGAGATGCCACCAAACGCAAGTCTTCAATGCGTGCATTCGTGCAACTTCCGATGAATACATAATCAACTGACTTGCCCAATAAAGATGAGCCTGGCTCAAGTCCCATGTAGTCAAGTGATTTGCTGAAGGATGTTTGTTCTGAAATATCTTTTAATTCTGCCAGACTTGGAATGCGATCGGTTACACGCATGCCCATACCTGGGTTGGTTCCGTACGTAATCATCGGGCCAATGTCTGCAGCATCATACTTTAATACTAAATCGTATTCAGCGCCTTCATCTGTTTTTAATTGTGTCCATTGCTCAACAAGGCGATCATACTTCTCTCCTTGTGGTGCAAACTTTCTTCCCTTGATGTAATCGAATGTTGTTTCATCAGGTGCAATCAATCCGCCACGCGCACCCATTTCAATACTCATATTGCAAATGGTCATGCGTGCTTCCATCGATAAACTACGGATGGCTTCACCTGCATACTCCACAAAATATCCGGTAGCACCGCTCGCTGAAATTTTGGCGATTACATACAAGATGATGTCTTTCGCCAATACGCCTTTTCCAAGTTTACCATTGATTTCAATCTTCATGGTCTTGGGACGATACTGTAAAATACATTGTGTCGCCAACACTTGTTCCACTTCGCTGGTACCAATACCGAAAGCAATATTTCCAAATGCTCCGTGTGTTGACGTGTGACTATCGCCACACACGATCGTCATACCGGGT
>JANODK010000118.1:0-19769 GCA_031412655.1 Chryseolinea sp. | reverse complement strand
GCCACTGAGGTTTACCATCACCCCCATGTTCAACGAATCCATTTCTTTGATCAACTTATCCAGATCCTGAATGGGCATCGTCCACTGATGATTGTGTACATCGATGAATGGAAATTTGGAATGCTTCAATTCATGTTTGGGCACAATCAATGTTGAGATCGGTTCGTAATCTTCCACATCCATTACATTGTTGCGATATTGAATCAGTCCGATGATATAATACACTGCCCAGAGTGAAAGCAAGACAACCGGAATGATGACACGCTTCTTTTTTAAAAGATTTGAGATCTGCATATAGTGTTAAATAAGAAATCCTTCGAAGTCAGATTATAAACAATAACCGACTCCGAAGGATTCAAAAGATTAAAAAGATTATTGAATAGTAATTGGAACGGTCACTTGTGTTTTGTCCCAAACAATATTCATGTTTGTCGCTGTTGAGTCTGCTGCGAAGTCGATCGTGAGTTGTTCAGTTTCAGCGGGAGCAACTCCTGGTGCAACTTCTACTTTCACTACATCCAAATCATATTTGGGTTCGTTGACTGCGAAGTAAACACCCAGCTCGCTGTTCAATGCAATTTGCCATGTGCTGGCTCCCGGTACTGCATACATGCGGTATGTTCCGGCATTCACTGCCTTGCCTCCAAAATTTACATTCTTGCTAAAGGTAATTTCAGTAGCAGCATTCGCACCCAGTCGCCAATACTTTCCATTGGGCTGCAACGCACCATCTTTCTCTTCACCAAAAATTAGTCTTCCTTTTTTATACGGTTGGCAATACACTACTTTCAAATCAAGGCCATTGTTACTGAATTCTGTTGTTTTGATTGGACTCTTCTTCGAAACAACCAATACACCATATAGGACTACAGCAACAAGCAAAACGCCAATTACACCAAGGCCGATAAAGATTTTCTTTTTCATACGTCTTTTAATTTAGTTGATGGGGTTGTGGACTAAAAAATTGAGTGGACGAAGATAGGGAATTTTTGATGGAAGAATCGTAAGTTCGAAAGGAAGTTGATAACCAGTCGAAACACCTACGCCATGAAGATTCATTACATTCTCTTTTGCTTATTGACTTTGCTGCTTGGTTGCAAACCAAAAACAAGTGACAACATGCGTGAAGCTAAATATTCAGAAAAGTACAGACCGAAGTTTCATTTTACATCCGAAAAAAATTGGGTCAATGATCCTAACGGCCTGGTGTTTTACGAAGGTGAATATCATCTCTTCTATCAATACAATCCGTATGGAGATAAGTGGGGACACATGAGTTGGGGACATGCTGTAAGTAAAGACATGGTGCATTGGCAACATCTTCCAATTGCCCTTGAAGAATATCTTGATCCACAAACAAATGACAGCACCATGATTTTCTCTGGCACAGCTGTGGTCAATAAAAACAATACGAGTGGTTTGTGTGAAGGTAAAGATTGTCTCATTGCGATTTATACATCAAACCTGCATAAGGATAATCAAGGCGTGAGACAGCATCAAAGTCTTGCCTATAGTAATGACAAAGGAAGAACATGGAAGCGATATGATAAGAACCCGATTCTTGATATTCAACGAAAAGATTTTCGCGACCCAAAAGTGTTTTGGTATGAGCCGCAACAAAAATGGGTGATGGCGTTAGTTGTTCCAGATTTATTTAAAGTACAACTCTATCAATCTAAAAATTTATTGCAGTGGGATTTGATGAGTGAGTTTGGTAAAGTTGGGGACACTACAAGAATTTGGGAGTGTCCTGATTTGTATCAACTTCCTGTTGAGAATGAATCCGAAAAATCAAAATGGGTATTATCTCTTTCAGGCGGACATCCTGCAGGGCCAACTTTTGTGGGCATGCAATATTTTGTTGGCGAGTTTGATGGAACAACCTTTACATCAACACAAACAAAAACCAAATACATTGATCATGGAAAAGATTTTTATGCAGGTATTGTATTCAACAATGTAAATGATCGCACCGTTATGATGGGCTGGACAAACAACTGGACGTATGCGAATCAAGTACCTACTACGCCATGGCGCGGTGGCTTCTCCTTACCACGACAACTTTCACTAAAGAAAAAAAATGATGAATATTTTCTTCTTCAAAAAACAATTACTGAGGCAAAAAGCCTTCGTGGTGAAGAAATAAAAGACTTGGAAAAATTTACCGGAGGGTCTCTTGAAATTGAACTGGAATGGAGTGGTGCTGACGGAACAATACTTGAATTATTTTCGAACAGAGATGAGAAAACAGTTATTGCGAAAAGAGACAACATCGTATTTGTAAATCGGGCACAATCAGGCGTTGTCGATTTTCAGTCCGATTTTGCAAGCAATGATCAGGTATCCGTTGATAGTACCAATCAAAAGTTATCGCTTCATATTTTTGTTGATCAGTCCATCATCGAAGTTTTTGTGAATGATGGCGAGGCTTCGATTACAAGCCAGGTTTTTCCAAGAGGTGAGAATACTATTCTAATTCCGATGAAAGAAAATATTAAAAATTTGAAAGCATGGGAATTAAAATCGATTTGGATGTAGATCAAGAACTTCTTAAGACCTCTACTTTTTATATCGATAGTGGCCAATAATCTTAAATTGAAATAAGCAATCGGCAAGCACTTGTCCACCGCCAATATTATGAACGATTAGGTATCTCACTTTATCTTCTGATTTTTTATTGACAACAAGTCCAATGTGCGTTACACCTCCACCCAAATCCCAACAAACAATATCTCCGGGTTGATAATTACTTGGTGTTTGATTCATAGTCCTCACTTCACCATGTCGGGCAAAGAATGTCATGAGATTGGGAACACGTCTATGATCAATGTTTTTATCCGTCTTCGTTAATCCCCATTTCTTTGGATATAGTTTGAAGTTGGCCTTCATATCTTCATGCACTTCTTTCTGAAGATCGATTCCCAATTTCCGATACGCCCGAATAACGACATCGGTGCAAACTCCTTTATCACTGGGGACATCTCCATTTGGATATGGAATGCTGAAATAGGTTGGATCGTAGGTAACGTTTTGCTTTGTCAGCGCGAGTGCTGATGTTGAGAGGCTGTCGTAAAAAGTTTGTTGGGCAAGTAGAGAATGCTCAATGAATACGAAACTAACCAAGATGAAAATGGTCTTAATCATGCTTTACATTTAATTGATGATCCAAAACACCTTTATAGAAAAAGGCTAAATATAACTTCATTCTGGAATCGATTAACAAAAATGACTCTTTAGAAATAGTTTTTTAGTTTTTCTTTTCAGTCTGATTTTCATTCTTAAATTTGTAACCATTGTATAAGGTTATATAACTTGGTTATGAAAGAATATTTGACACTTGATGAGGCTTCAAAACGGATTGGGAAAAGTAAAGAAACCCTTCGAAGATGGGATAGGGAAGGAAAGTTAACCGCTGTACGGGAACCCATGAGTAACTATCGTGTTTATAGAAAAGATCAAGTGGAATTTCTTTTCGCTGACTTTTTATCTAAAGATGTTAAAAAAGATATTTCCAATTATGTAACTGCTGAAAATAAATATACCGTATTAGAATTATTTGCCGGAGCTGGTGGCTTAGCTGTTGGCATGGAAAAGGCCGGACTTAAATGTATTGCGTTAAATGAAATTGATAAATGGGCTTGTCAGACTTTACGCAAAAATCGCCCTAATTGGAAAGTACTAGAAGGTGATATTAAATCCTTCGATTTTTCTGAGTATTCTAATAAAGTGGATGTGGTTACTGGTGGGTTTCCGTGTCAAGCATTTAGTTATGCTGGAAAAAAATTAGGTTTAGCAGATGCCAGAGGAACATTGTTCTACGAATTTGCAAGAGTTGTAAAAGAAGTAAATCCGCCAATTTGCATTGGAGAAAATGTTAGGGGATTATTGAGTCACGAAAATGGAAAGACCTTGCAAGGGATGATTTCTATCCTGGATGAGATTGGTTATAACGTTGTTCCTGTTCAAGTATTGAAAGCTATTAATTTTAAAGTACCTCAAAAGCGAGAAAGATTAATCTTAGTTGGTATTAGAAAGGATATTGATTTACAATACGAGTATCCAAAACCCTACAAGAAAATTTATAATTTAAAGGACGCTTTAAAAAAAGGTGAATTGTTTGATAGCACTGTTCCTAAATCACCAGGCGCTAAATATCCACAAAGCAAAATAGAAGTTCTGGATCTGGTTCCTCAAAAAGGTTATTGGCGTGATCTTCCATTAAAAATTCAAAAGAAATTTATGGGTGGTAGTTTCTACTTAGGAGGAGGAAAAACTGGTATCGCAAGAAGGATTGGTTGGGATGAACCTTGCCTAACATTAACATGTAGTCCCGCACAGAAACAAACAGAAAGATGTCATCCAGAAGAAACACGTCCATTTACAGTTCGAGAGTATGCCAGAATACAGACGTTTCCTGATGACTGGAAATTTGAAGGTTCAATGGCACAGCAGTATAAACAAATTGGAAATGCAGTTCCTGTAAATTTAGGAATGGAAGTAGGTTATTCAATCGTAAAATTTTTAAATAGTTACTATCGAAACCTAAAAATGAAATAATGAAGACTTTCTTATTTCATTCGCTAAATCATCACAACCTTTCTTAAAGAAATCCTTAGTATCAAGATTCGATATACTTAAATGTAATGCTATAACCAACTGGTCATAAAAATGGGGGAAGCCAGTAACTCTATGCCAGAATTCCCTACCAATAATTACTGGATGTACTTTATCAATTTCCTTGTAGTGCATACTCAATTCTGAAGGCTCTCCATAGAGTACTCCAACAATAAAATCACTATTACTTAAATGAGAGTTGTTAGTTCTTGCTAACCTTATGGTATCGGTGATTTTCTTTACTAGCGGCCTTACATCTTCGGAGTTGATGGTGTTTGGTCCAGATTTAAGTTGACACCATTTGTTCCTATTGTCAATTTTATCATGAAACTCAATATCCATTCCCTTAATCAAAGACCCACTCGCAATTTCTAGATCGACAAACATTTTTTGAATTTGCGTGCCAAATGAAGTATTAATTGACGTTCCCAAAACTCTCGGATAAAATAAAGCTTTTGCAACTCCTTCAGCACTGTACTTATCGTCCAGTACCTTCGATAGATATTTAACAACAATAGGATTGATGTTATACGACTTTAATGTGGAATGTGTTTTTAAAGATGAATCAATATGCTTCTCAAAAATCCTTTTCTCAAAATATTCAACTATCTTTTTTGTGAGTTCAATTTCTGTCATTCGTTATTTGCTTAATAATCTCTAAAGATATTAAATACACTCCACATAATATTTTTATCACACCTTCACCAACTCCCTATGCCCCACCCAGGTAAATCTTTTATTTACATATTCAGGATTAGTGAATGATGCATTACCCGATGGATTGCCTCCTGTAACGTGGAAGTCGGAGAAAGCCGCGTTTTGATTCATATAAATGCCACCTGTTAAATTGAAGGATACTGGCGTAGCCGCTAAACTCATTTCATCGCCAATCTTTTCTTTCACATTTGCATCAGTGGTGTATGCGCCACATGAGATGGCTCCATGATGTTCTGCCATTTCTTTTGCTAACGCAATTGACTGATCTGTATTTTTTGTTTTGATCAGCAAAGCAATCGGACCAAAAAGTTCTTTGCTGAAAATTTCTTTCTTGGTTGCGTCAACCTCTATAATAACAGGAGTTGCTACCCGTGCATTTTTAAACATTGGGTTTTCGAAGGAACGCGATTTTAACCACACTTTTCCGGGAAGGTTTTCTGATACCAAAACACGTTCACTTGTCTTTTTACTTTGCACAGCACCTAACACATGCGGTCCTGCTTTCGGATTATCAACTAAGCCATTGATATTATCCACAAGCTTTTGTGCTACTTCATCAAATGACAAGGTTCCAGTGGAAGTTTTAATACCACCTTCAGGAATAAAAAAGTTTTGAGGTGCGGTACACATTTGTCCGCTATATAAATTTAGAGAGAACGCTAAGTTTGCCGCTACCTTATCAGCATCTTCAACTGAATCTAGTATCACAGAGTTAACTCCTGTCTTTTCCGTGAAGACGGTTTTATCTTTCAAACCTTCGAGGTAATTTCCAAAAACTGCATTGCCGGTGAAGTCGATGAGTTTTACTTCGGAATGTTCTGCCAGTTCTTTTGTGATCATATTACCCGCAGTATCAACAGCCAACTGACAAATATTCGGATCAAGATTATTTTCAGCCAATACCTTTTGAATCTCTGCTACAAAAATCGCAATAGGTAAGATCGCACCCGGATGTGGTTTTACAATTACTGAATTACCTGTTACTAAGCTTCCATAAATTCCGGTTACGGAATTCCATGTTGGAAAAGTTGAACAACCAATTACTACGGAAATACCTTTCGGCACAGCACGCCATTCTTTATTCACCTGAAGATTAAACTTCCCCATTGGTTTATCCCACAACGCTTTCGATGGGAAACGCTGCAACTCTTCATAACCTGCGGCAATTGCTTCAAGTGCGCGGTCAGCAGCGTGAGGACCTGATGCCTGAAACGACATCATGTAGGCCTGACCTGTTGTGTGCATAGTAGCATAAGCGATTTCGAAAAATCTAGCCTTAGCACGTTCTAATGATTCAACTAAAATACCTGTGCGATCTTGTACACTCACTTTGCGCCAAACATGAAATGCTTTTGCTGACCGATCAATCAATGTATTCACAGAGAAGGAAGGATAAAGAACACCCAATGCATCTTGTGTGTAAGGTGATTCTTCTTGTCCGATCCATGAATCTGGATCGGATTGTTTTAATTCATCAAATTTTTTTCCCAATGAAGATTGAAATTTTTCTCTTCCTTCGCTATCCGCATTCTCGCCATAATTGGCAGGTGAAGGATTTTCAGGGAAGGCTGCAAAAAAAGTGCGTTCGTGTAAGGCTTCAATTGCTTTGAGAACTAAAGCCTGGTGTTTATTAAAGAGATTCATAGAAATGTTATTATGTATAGCAGATAAAGTCTAAATCAGGAATTGTCAATGATCAGGAACAAAAATAAAAAAAGCTCGTCATTGACCTTCAATGTGACCGTCATTGCGAACTGAAGCGTGGGTTATTGCGTGGGCGTGAAGCAATCCCCCGGCTTGAAGTGCGCATTTCGTAGCTTGTGGATTGCTTCGTCAGCATTTTCAACGAAACGTTGAAAGCTTCCTCGCAATGACCTATGATGGCGCAAGACTGCATTCCGTTTCAACCAAAACAAATTTACTTTATTTCTGTGCTCCGAAAACTTTCTTCAGCAACTCTGTCGTTCGGGCCAAAGGATCCTGACGAATGTTTTTTTCTTCTTTTGCAATCATGATGAACAATCCTTCAATGGCTCTGTCGGTTGCGTAATCATCGAGATTAGGATTTACTTTCTGAACAAAGGGCACTTTATTATAGGTATTGATCAAGTCGCCATAATACTTTGTTGCATTTACTTTATTCAAAGAATTCTGAATTACCGGTTTAAATTTCTCTTTCAGTTGAGTAGTTGTGGTGCGCTTTAAAAATTGTGTTGCGGCATCGGGTTGACCTTTTAAAATACTCCACGCATCCTGAATGGTCATCTGCCGAATGGCATTAACGAAAATAGGTTTTGCTTCTTTCGCTGCATCTTCTGCTCCACGATTAAGCGATACCACAAACTTATCGACTTCACTTCCCAAACCAATTTGGCGAAGTTTATCTTCTACTTTTTTTACATCGGGCGGAAACGGAATTTTAATTTCAGCATTTTTCAAGTATCCATCCAATTGCGAAACCAGATCAGAACCTTTTGAAATACCTTTCACCAATGCTTCTTTCAATCCCTCTCCCACTTCCGCAGTTGAAGGTTGTTGATCGGTGCCAATGGTTTTGTTTACTTCTCCAAGTGTCTGACTAATCTGCGCTGAAGTGCAGGATCCAAGGGCTAATGACATTATGAGTAATGTTACGATTCGTTGCATTCGAGTTTAGAGTTTAAAGTTCCAAGTTCAAAGCTAACGTAAATCGCGTTTCCTGCATTACATTCAGGCCAGCGTTTCTTTTGTAATCTCTCCGATATTTTTACATCCGGTCAATCCCATAGTAAGTTCAAAGTCGGTCATGAAATTGCGAAGCACTTCATAAACTCCTTGCTGTCCGGCAATAGATAAGCCATATACATAAGGTCGGCCAATACAAACTGCTTTTGCGCCCAAGGCAATTGCTTTAAAGGCATCAGCACCTCCTCGAATTCCGCTATCAAGCAACACCGGGATTTTTCCATTAATCACCTCCGCAATTTTTGGCAAGGCTTCAATCGAGCTGATGCAACCATCCACTTGTCGCCCGCCATGATTGGAAACAATAATACCATCCATACCAACATCTATTGCCTTGCGAGCATCGTCAGGATGAAGAATACCTTTCAATAAAATTGGAAGCTTCGTGTGTTGGCGAAGAAATTTTAAATCTTCCCACGTAGTACATGGATTGGAATAAGTGGTAACAAATTTCTGAACAGCCTTTACCGGCTTACCTGATAGCAACTTTTGAAAAAATCCACCACCTGGATATTTCTTTACCATTCCCATTAAACCCAAAAGAGATTGAAAAGTAATTTTCCGTTTTACATTATCATCATCTTGCTCTTCGAGCATTTTTAAAAAGACGGGATCAGAAGTATATTGAGCAATACCTTTGCCTTCCATAAACGGTAAGTATGCTAATTCCAAATCGCGCGTGCGCCAACCTAACAGGGTTGTATCTAACGTTACGGCAATTGCTGAGCATCCACACTTTTCCGCACGCTGCACCAAACTTGCTACGAGATCATTTGATTTGCTCCAATACAATTGAAACCAATGTGGACTATTGCCCATCGCTGCTGCACATTCTTCCATTGGCTTTGAAGCCTGATTCGAAAAAATGTAAGGAACATTTAATTGAGTAGCAGCTTTTGCAACCGCAACATCTGCATCGCGATGCACCATCTCTAACACGCCAATGGGTGAAATTAAAAAGGGGGAGGGAAGTTCTTGTCCGAATAATGTAATACTCGTGTCACGCACACCCACATTGCACAACATGCGCGGAACAATTTTATATTTTTCAAATGCCTCTCTATTATGACGAACAGTACTTTCATTTCCTGCACCGCCTGCTATGTATGCAAAAGCCTCGGGACTAATTACTTTTCTAGCCGATTCTTCAAGCGTTGCTAAATCGATATTCACTTTCGGGCGAATGCCTGCAAAACCATTGATATAGATTTGGCTTTGCCAGTCGAGTGCGGATGGTCTCTTATTCATAAAGACTAAGGTAACATCGACCTGCATGAGGACAAAGAATAAAGTTGGAAAAGGATAGAACTATTCGATCATTTCCCGCAACAAAAACCGCAACTCGTTGATGATTTTCAATTGAAATTATAATGCTCTAAGGAAGAGAAGGATAGTGTATCATTTAAAAATGATACACTATCCCAAAGCTAAGTCCAGCACGATATGGTTTTAATTTAAAAGGCTCACTTAATTTTTCATTTGAAATAAAAGCCTGACTGAAATTTGGCTGAAAGAAGATACGCATTGATTTATTCACAGTAAACTCTGTTCTGTAAAACAACTGGTAAAACATATAGCTTGATTTTGAATTATCATATGTAGTATGCGAAGCAGCCTTTTGTAGTCCCTGTTGAAAAGACAAGCCTGCCCCTACTTTATGCGTTAATTTGTCTCCTTTTAAATAATACAAAATACCTGCTTGTGCTCCCAGGTTCTTCATGCTATATTCTATCTGACTATTGTGCTCTCCCGGATGAAGCGTGTGCGAAGTGGATCTCCACCTTTTTCTAATGTTGTACCTTCTCCGGATTTATAGTGGTATGAAAGTGTTTGATTTTGCTGGTAGTATGAGAGGCCCCCATAATATTCGAAACGCGTTGAGATTTTACCCTGCACCCCAACTTCAATGGATACTCCAAAACGGTCGCCAGACAAAACGGGACTTGATTCGAATCGATCCACTGCTATCTGGTCATTTTGCAATGGTGTAATTTTCTGATACGAAAGAGAAGGTGTTACAGAAGCATAAAATAAAAAACCATTTCGATCTTTTTTCCTTTTCTCATCAACCGGTTTTTTGTTTTGAACTTTTACGGAATCGAGTGGAGCTTTAGTTTCAATTGTTGAGTCTGAAGTAATTTTAATTTCATCTGATGCGTTCTTTGGGTGCAGTATTCTATTTACATATTCATCATTCGCTTCAGTTTCTTTTTTAGTTACGTGTTGATCTACTATAATCTCACTTTCCAGTACATCATTCGGGGTTGTGTTTTTTTGGTTTATGTCATGTGGTAATGTATTAACTCCACCGGCTTTAAAACTACCGATGTTTGTTTCTTTCATTGCCTGACTTGTTGTATTTCCACTCATCAATGCGTTTTCAGTTTCTGTCTTTTTTGATATCACTTCTTGTTGTACGATACTTTTGCATTGGGCTCTTTCTTTCATAATCGACTTGCCCACGTAAGCAAGAAGTAAAAATGCTACTATGGAGGCTGCGGCTGAAGTATAGAGCGTTCTGAAAATCCATTTCGGCTCGCGAGAAGTTTGCGTTGCTGCTGCAATTTTATTCCACACATCCTCATCGGGTTGTTCGATATAATTTCTTAACCGATTTCCAAGCTCATCAAACAACTCGTTGTCAGGCAAGTTTTTCATAATAATGCGCCACTGTGCGGCCTTTAAGTTTTTCTCTCATTAAATATTTTGCGTGATGCAGCTGCGATCGTGAAGTGCCTTCTGAAATATTCATCATGGTTGCAATCTCGCTGTGACTATAACCTTCCACAACAAACAGATTGAATACAAGTCTACAACCATCGGGCAAAGCATTCACAAGCATTACTACCTCTTCGTCCATCAAATCAGGAAGAGATATCTCATGAGAAGATTCCATTTCTTCAGTTTTGTCCATTTGGCTAAAAAAAGCATCACGCGTTTTTGTTTTGTGATATTGATCGATCGCTGTTCGCACGGTTATCGCTTTCATCCAACTCTCCAATTTATCAACTGACTCCAGCTGACCAAACTTAGAAAATATCTTGATGAAAGATTCCTGTAAAACATCCTGTGCTTCTTCTCTGCTTCGCGCATATCTTCTGCACAAGCCCATTAACCTGGCTTTAAAAAGGTCATAGAGTATGCGCTGTGCTTTCGCATCTCTCCTTTTGCATTTCTCAAATAGATCGTAGTGCTGAATCATGTAAATGAAGAAAGCCTTCACTTACACAGTGAAGGTCTCTTTCCATAGATGGTCTTATATTTTTATTTTGTTCACTTTTTTAAACTAATCAACACACTAGCTTTAGCACACTTTGCATTATCGCATACTTCATATCGCAGGGAATCCATTCTGAATTCTCCTGCAGATAAACTATCCGGGACGTATTGAATACCATTTAAGCTGATGGATGCAAGACCAAACTGCGGTTCAGTTGATATACGATACTGATGACTGCTGGAAGTGGTGCTATCACAAAGTATATCGTTATTAAATATGGGTAAGAAAATTCCAGCATCCATTGCTGCTGAATCAACATTAAAAGAATAGTCATCATCATTCAGATAAAGAGTGCATGCAGGCGTGCTGGTGATGTAGACTATTCCAAAAGCAAAAACATTCGGATCATTCTTTGCCTGTACTTTGTAAATAAATTTATCATTGCCCGCAAAAGAAGCACCTGTGGTGTACTCAATAACTGAATTCGAAAGCACTTTAGCTGTACCTGCATGGGGATAGACAAATGAATTTGAATCCGGCTGGTAGATTGAAACTTTTAGTTCAGTATAATCATATCCACAAAAAATATCATTGGCCAATACATCAATCGAAACCGAAAATTGGGAAGCGTTCTCATTCACATAATCATTTGCAGGGTAAATGTTGCATGGCAAATTCGTTGAGTCGTCTTCTATAATGATGACGACACTATCCAGCTTTATTGCATCATTGTTCTGATCGTAGACTGTGAAAGTAAAAGCATCACGTGATGTTCCAGCATTCGGTGAGTATTGCAACAATCCTTTTCCAAGATCATTCAAATCTCCATAACGGGTTGATGAAGTGACGGCTAATGTAACGGTTTGATTGGCCTGAACTTTAGAATTCAGATCAATCAACACGGAGTTGTTAGACCGCGCAAATATCTGTTGATCTGTAATATTCGCTGTCGGTTTCTGAATATCGGAGTCTGACTCCAGCACATCACAAGACCAGAAAACTGTCACCAAAGAGGCCAGCGTAAAAATTTTTAAAATAGTTTTAATCATTCGGGTTAGTTTTGTTGTTTCCATTGCTATCCTTGTTTGGGTTCATGAGGGGAGACTGAACCTGAGAGCCTAACGTTGGATGAAGAAGAAAAATTTTTAAGAAAAAATATAAATGGCACAGATTACAGCAGAGCTTTTAACCATTGGTGATGAAATTCTTTACGGTCAAATAGTAGATACCAACTCGCAATGGATGGGTGTTGAGCTAAGCAATGCCGGCATTAAGGTAATTCGAAAAACGAGTGTAGGCGATCAGGCAGATGAAATTCTTACCGCTTTCGCGGAAGCAGAGAAAAGAGCAGACATTGTTCTCATCACCGGTGGACTTGGTCCTACGAATGATGATTTAACAAAACCATTGCTCTCAAAATATTTTAACTGCGAATTAAAAATCCATGAAGAAGCGTTGGCAGAAGTAACGGAATTTTTCAAAAGTAGAGGCCGTGAACTTACGGAGATCAATCGTCAACAGGCAGCATTACCTATCTGTTGCGAAAAAATAACAAATGCGATTGGCACAGCACCGGGCATGTGGTTCGAGCGAAACGGAAAAGTATTCATGTCGATGCCGGGTGTTCCACATGAGATGAAGAAGATGATGACGGAACGTGTGATTCCAAAATTATTGAAGACGTTTCAAGTTCCGGTCATTTATCATAAGGTAATTCAAACCATCGGGCAAGGTGAGTCTTTTCTGGCTGAAAAAATTGCAGGTTGGGAAGCTTCTTTGCCCAGTCATATTAAGTTGGCGTATTTGCCAAGTCTTGGTGGTGTTAAACTTCGTCTCACTTGTTTTGGTGAGAATTTACCTTCACTTGAAAAAGAAGCTGATGCTCTGATTGAAAAATTAAAAGAACACATCGGTTCATTTATTTTTGGTTATGGATCTGATCCGATTGAAGTGGTTCTGGGAAATACATTACGTCAAAAGAAATTAACACTCGCTGTCGCGGAAAGCTGTACTGGTGGATACCTCTCTCATTTGATTACGAGCGTACCCGGAAGTTCTGATTATTTTTTAGGATCGATGATACCGTATGCGTATGAAATTAAAATGCGACAACTCGGTGTAAAGCCAGAGACGCTTGAACAATATGGAGCGGTGAGTGAGCCAACTATTATTGAAATGGCCAACCTTGTTCGTGCAAAGTTCAACACCGACATTGGTGTTGCAACCAGTGGAATTGCCGGACCCGGTGGAGCAACGGATGATAAACCAGTCGGAACGGTTTGGATTGCGTACTCCGACAAACATCATACGGTTACAAGAAAGCTTCAACTTTCAAAAGACAGAATGATTAACATCAAGCTGGCTTCTACGTCAGTAATGAATTTAATCCGGATGAGTCTGCCTCAATAGTAGCTGGCTTATTCATTAAGATAATCTGTAAATGAAGCCGGATAATTTTTATTAATAATTTGTCCCTATTCAAACTTTTGAAATTCCCCGACCATTAAATCGAGAAAGGGACGGCTTTCAACAATTTGAATGCGTTACTAGTTTGTAACTCCGAATAAAATTCCGACAAAGGTGCAACAGGGAGAATTTTCCGGCTCCGAAAACGATCCCTTTTCATTTACATTTCTGTCATTTCAAACGTTAGTGTAAAGCGTTAAAAATACTAACTTTGTAACTCGAAAAATTCAACTCTCATGGCGCAAGTGCAACTCATCATGCCCAAAATGGGCGAAAGCATAACCGAAGCAACCATTTTGCACTGGCTCAAAAAGCCGGGTGATAAAATCGAATTGGAAGAATCCGTATTGGAAGTGGCTACTGACAAGGTGGATACTGAGGTACCTTCTACACATGCTGGTGTCTTGAAGGAATTGCTAGCGAAAGAAGGCGAAGTGGTAAAGGTTGGTAGCGCCATCGCCATCCTGACCACCGATGCAGAAGAAAAAATATCTTCTACTCCTGTAATTGATAAGCCCGTTAGCGAAGCAAAAGCATCCGCTTCAGTTGTTGCTGCACCAATAGCATCATCATCATCAAATGGGAATGGTACTTCTCATGCAACCGGTTATAAAGAGTCTTCACGATTCTATTCACCGTTGGTGAAGAACATCGCTAAAGAAGAAAATATATTAGTAGCTGAACTAGAGACTATTGAAGGAACTGGTGCAGAAGGAAGATTGACAAAGAAAGATCTTTTGACTTATGTAGAAAACAGAAAGCTTGGCGTTGCTGTGAAAACGATTCAACATTCGGTTTCTGTTTCAACAGCACCAACAAGAATGCCGGTATCAATTAGTGGTGGTGATGAGATCATTGAGATGGACCGCATGCGCAAGATGATTGCGGAACGCATGGTGGATTCAAAACGAATCTCTCCACACGTTACGTCATTTGTAGAAGCCGATGTAACAAACATCGTTTTCTGGCGCAACAAGATGAAGAACGAATTCCAAAAACGCGAAGGTGATGCGCTTACCTTCACACCAATCTTCATCGAAGCCGTGGCATTAGCCATTAAAGATTATCCAATGATCAACATTCAGGTGGATGGTGACAAGATCATTAAGAAAAAAGACATCAACATCGGTATGGCTGTTGCACTTCCTAGTGGAAATTTAATTGTGCCGGTTATCCGCAATGCTGACCAATATAATATTGCAGGTTTAGCGAAGATTGTAAACGACTTCGCGAAACGTGCGCGTGAAAATAAACTTAAACCAGATGAATTGGCAGGCGGTACATTCACGGTATCGAATGTTGGTTCTTTTGGAAACGTAATGGGTACACCTATTATCATGCAACCTCAAGTGGCCATCCTTGCCTTGGGTGCAGTTCAGAAAAAACCAGCGGTTATTGAAACACCCTACGGTGATGCTATTGCCATTCGTCATAAAATGTTCTTATCTCACTCCTACGATCACCGTGTTGTCGATGGTTCTTTGGGTGGAAGTTTTGTGAGAAGGGTAGCGGATTACCTGGAGAAGTTTGATGTGAACAGGACGAACTAGAAAAAGTCGGAGGCAAAAAAGGGAAGGTTAAATTAACCTTCCCTTTTTGACTTATACAGTTGATCGTATCAATATGAAACGCCAAAAGAACCTTCTGTTACTGACAGACTTCCACCACCCAATGGGAATAACTCACCTCCAAAACTGAAAGTTCCTTCAATTCTATCATTTGTCTTATCGTGCACATTAATAGTAATACTACCAGAAACAGATTCATATACAGTTGTGTTATCTGTGTAAACTGCAGAATAGCTTCCTCCAAAAGTTTCAAAATCAAATGATCCAGTGTTTGTATCATCAGGCACCGAAATTGAAATTGCTTTATTTCCTGTCGCAAAGTTTAGCGTAATTGTTCCAAAACCAGAAACGCCACCTATCGTGGTTGGAACAAAGGCTGATCCGTTAATTTTTACACTAAAGGTATTATCAGCTGTACTTCCACCATCTTCAGTATAGGGTATCTTGGTGAACGATCCCGACTTCATTTCAATTTCTTTTTCCTCTGGCAAGAAGCGGCTCACTTTACAATGAAAAGTTCCAGAGATCGTTTTATTCGTTTCATCAATCTCTGTAATAATAATTTCACCAATTGCAGCCTCTTCTGAATAGGTTGAAGAATAAGTAGGATTAGTCAAAACATCGGCATCTTTAGGAGTAAACGAAACTATATTTTCCGGTGCCGATCCCATAGCGCCTGAAACTGCAAAAGTACCAATTGCTGAACTACTAACGAACAGAACGGTCTGGGAGCCATCAGCACTTTCTCCGCTGATGGTGATGTTCCCATCGTAAATCAAGGCAACAGCAGAACTGGAACTCCAAGCCTGATTTTCAACGGTAGCAATCATTTGTCCAGCTGCGGCAATCTTTACATCATCCTCTGAACAGGACATATCGATGACTGTTAATAAAATAAGAAATAGAAGTGAAATTGGTAATTTCAAATTGTTCATAACGATTTTAAGTTTAAGTGAACCGGAAATATAAACGCTTCTGTAATTGTTTTCAAAGTAATTATTAATTGTTTTTAGATGAGTTGTTCTTACTTTTAGGTATGGCTAAAATCATTTCCTTCATCAGTCGAAAAGGTGGAACAGGTAAAACCACCAACGCCATCAACCTGGCCACAACCCTGCACCAGATGGGCAATAAAGTATTGCTTGTGGAAACCGACACCAACTATACGTTGAATACCCTTCGAAAGATGGAGATATTCAAAGGCGAGAATGGAAAATTTGGTTTTGAAATTCTGGGATCAAACGATGAACAGGTTGCAGGTGAATTGGTCAGCATGAAGCAATCGCGGACCGTTGATATTGTAGTTGTAGATAGTGCTGGTAAAACAACTGACGAGGGCATTAAGAAACTATGCCTGGTGAGTGACGCTGTTGTAGTTCCAACCAGCCTTACTCAAAACGATCTGCTTGTAACCTATCAAACCGTTATTGACCTTGCGCCAGCGCGAGAGCTTAATCCACAGCTTCGCATTCTTATTTTACCCAATCGAATACATTCATCCACTGGTTTACATACCGTTCGTGATAGTCTGAAAAACTTAGATGCGATAATCCTTCCGGTAATCGTGCCCCAGAAAAATCTTTTTGTAAATTTCAGCACAGTGGATGCGGAGCAAGAGTACAAGCCCATCGCGCAGGCAATATTGAACCACCTCGTATGAGCAAAAAGAAAAATACATTAAAGGATCTGGATGAATTTCTGAAACAACAGGCGGCCACATTGGTCTCCCCAGTTCAGCTCAGTGAAAAAATTGAAGCACCAAAACCTGCAAGGCAAAGTCCAATTGCAGTTGCAGCCCCAACCATCAGCGAGGAGATTTCTACATCGACTTTATTACGTGACCTAAATGCACTTGCTGCTAAAGAGGGTTCATCCTATAGACAAAAATTCTATGATTTAATTATTCAGTCCCTCGAAAATCAAAACCAGTCTCTTCCGGAAGACAAGATGTTGATCAACACCGCACTTTACCTAAAGAACGGAGACAATTGGAAGGATGCCATCCGGAACTATTGGAAATCAAACAAACGTTAAGGGTTAGTCGTTGTTTATAACACGATTAACCAACAAGTTTCTCTCTATCTCTCAGTAACTATTAACAGACAAAGAAATGAAATTCGGAACCAAAGCCGTACATGCTGGTGTAGAGCCAGATCCATCAACAGGCGCGATCATGACGCCTATTTTTCAAACTTCTACCTATGTGCAGGAATCACCTGCGAAGCATAAAGGCTATGCGTATGCCCGTGGAGCAAACCCAACTCGAAATGCATTACAAAAAAGTATTGCCGCTTTAGAGAACGGGAAATTCTCAATTTGTTTTTCGTCCGGTATGGGTGCAACAGATGCTGTGATCAAACTTTTAAGTCCGGGGGATGAAGTTATTACAAGCAACGATTTGTATGGAGGTTCTTATCGCATGTTCAAGCGTGTGTTTGAAAAATACGGAATCAAATTTCATTTCATTGATCTGACTGATATCAACAATGTAAACGCATACATTACTCCGAAGACAAAATTGTTTTGGCTGGAAACACCTACCAATCCTTTAATGAATATTGTTGATATAAAAGGTTGTGTGGACATCGCTAAAAAAATTAACGCGATTGTAGCAGTCGATAATACGTTTGCGTCACCTTACCTGCAGAATCCACTTGATCTTGGTGCTGACATCGTTATGCATTCTGTAACGAAATACTTGAGTGGTCATTCTGATGTAATTATGGGAGCGTTGGTGATGAACGATGAGAAACTATACCAGGAGCTGGCCTTCATTCAAAATTCATGTGGCGCTGTTCCAGGTCCTCAGGATTCATTTCTTGTCTTGCGCGGTATCAAGACCCTTCATCTTCGCATGGAACGTCATTGCTTCAACGGAAAAAAAATTGCAGCCTTTTTAAAAGAACATCCAAAAGTAGGTAAGGTATATTGGCCGGGATTTGCGGATCATCCTAATCACGCTATCGCGAAAAAACAAATGAAAGATTTTGGGGGGATGTTATCCTTCACTTTAAAAGATGATAGTCTTGAAAAAGCCATTAAACTCATGGAGAGTTTTGAACTTTTTTCATTAGCGGAATCATTGGGTGGTGTAGAGTCCCTTGTTAATCATCCGGCATCGATGACACACGCCAGTATTCCAAAAGAAGAACGAGCTAAAAGCGGATTAGTGGATTCATTGATACGTCTCAGTATTGGCGTTGAAGATGTTGACGATTTATTAGAAGATTTAACCCTAGCTCTTTCTCGCGTTTAACAAGATTAGAATTCAGGAATGAAAACACTATTTCTATTTGTTTCAGCAATACTTTTAGCAACGCTCTCATCCTTCATCGTGCAACAAAAAAAGAAAGTCGTATTCTTTGGCGACTCGATAACACAGGCCGGTGTACAGCCAGGAGGATATATTTTAAAAGTTGGAGAACTCGCATCAAAAGAGAATAAAGCTGATCAATTCGATTTTATCGGATCCGGCATTGGTGGAAATAAAATCTACGATTTATACCTCCGCGTTGAAGAGGATGTGCTGAGTAAAAATCCAGATGTTGTTGTCCTGTATATAGGTGTAAACGATGTGTGGCACAAACGCACGCACGGCACCGGTACAGATGCTGATAAGTTTGAAAAGTTTTATACAGCGCTTATCAAGAAATTTCAAGAGAAAAACATCAAGGTTGTACTCTGCACACCTGCTGCAATTGGTGAGCGGACAGATTCCAGTAACGAGTTGGATGGAGACTTGAATAATTACAGCAACATCATTCGGAATTTGGCCAGCAAAAACAATTTACCACTGGTTGATTTACGCAAAAGTTTCCTGGACTATAATTTAAAATTCAATACAGAAAATAAAGAGTCAGGCATTCTCACCTCGGATCGCGTTCATCTAAACGAGAAAGGAAATCAGTTTGTGGCAGAAGAAATTTGGAAGGTGATTAAAGCACTGTAAACACATTGCATTAAAAATCCTGTCCGTCTTTCTTTTCCTTTACCTCAGGGCATTCAATTTTCCAGTCTTTAGAAAGTGCTAATGAGCCTTCTTTTACTTTTTTAATGGCTTCATCTTTCTTCTTGCTGAATTTACATCCAATGTCTACGTAGCGATACTTGGCTCCATCGACAATAAAATTAAAATGACAGGTATTGGTAGACTTCTGCATCTTCATGCAACTGAACTCAACGTTCTCTCCCTGATCAGAGCGAAAGCCGGTTAAGAGTATAACGGCCAGAAAGAATATAGAAGCAACTGATTTTTTCATACAAGTGATTTTTTACAAAGTTAGTTGTTACAAGGATAATGCCATTAAAGAGTTTATAATTTTAACCGAGATTATGCAATAGCCCGGACATTTATGTCTTGGGAAATGAATGGCAAAAATATTTGGCTTTAGCCAAAATTACATTGGGCTAAAGCCCCTTTGGTTTATTTTTATTTGTTCCCCGACATAAATGTCGGGGCT
>JANODK010000117.1:0-9396 GCA_031412655.1 Chryseolinea sp. | reverse complement strand
TATTCAGGAGAAAATCTCTACACTGCCGCTTATATATCGGGATCCCTGCCAGTGGGTAAATTTGATGTTACTGCAGGTTTAAGGTTTGAGTACAATGTTCAAAAATTATTTGCCCAAAATGATGTGGAATCAATTGAGGTTAATAACCCGGTAGCTTCACCTCTGCCTTTTTTAAATGTTGCCTACAATCTAACGGAAAGATCTTTAGTACGAGCTGCGTATAGCAGAACGGTAAACCGCCCGGAATTCAGGGAGATTTCACCTTTTGGATACTATCAATTTGAGTATGATGCTAACGTGTATGGAAATCCAGATTTAAAAACGGCAAGTATAAACAATGTCGATCTTCGCTGGGAACTATATCCAAATATTGGTGAAATGATAAGTGTCGGAGGTTTCTATAAAACATTTAAAAATCCTATCGAAATCGTATTGGTAAATATTGGAGGACTTGGACAAAACTTTAATTATAAAAATGCACCAGAGGCATATTGCTACGGAATTGAGTTAGAAGTAAAAAAATCCTTAGCAAGTCTTTCTGTTGCGCAATTCTTTCGAAATACCACAGTAAACTTAAATGCCTCATGGATACAGAGTCAGGTAACATTGGATGACTTAACAGGCTTTCAACGAAACAAAAGAAATCTACAAGGACAATCTCCCTACGTGATAAATGCCGCAATATATTATGCAGATGAAAATGGATTTTCAGCAAATGTAGCATACAATATATTTGGTAAAAGGATTCTGGCAGTAGGAAGTACTATTTTGCCTTCATGGTGGGAGATGCCGAGGAATACGCTGGATGTCCAAGCATCAAAGGCATTTGGAAGAACAGAATTAAAATTAAGTGTTAGCAATGTTTTGAATTCAAAGTATAGAATTTATCAAGACGATAATGATGATCAGAAAATTGAGAAGGAAATAGATCAAACCGTTCGAGGGTATAGAACTGGACAATTAATATCGCTATCTGTTAATTGGAAATTTACAAAGGACTAAGCCAGTAAGTGAAAATAGCAGCCTCGATGAGAACTTAATTTAACTAAGTTCTCATCGAGGCTTTTTATATTAAAAAAGCAATAGTTAAGCGCTTCGAATGTTAACTGTGAGTAAACTACTCGTAACAATTTGATAAAGTCAGTTTCGCTTTTTAAGCAATCCAGGGGTATAACTTTGGGCATATTTAATCAACTAAATGAAGAAATTATGAAAAAAATCTTAAACCTGTTGCTACTATGCTCGGTGTTGGGTTTTGTTGCGTGTAAAGACGATGAAGCAACACCATCAGCCCCAACTGTAACAATAGATCCAACAACTGCTCAAGATGTTCCAGGTGCAACGGTAACAGTGGGTGTTACTGTAACAGCTCCAGGAGGAGCAAAACAAATAGTATTATCAGGTGGTGTTTCGGAAACCATTACTTTAGCAGGCCAGACTTCTGTAGAACAAGATGTTGAAATCGACATTCCTGCTAACGCAGTAGTGGGCTCTACTATTCCAGTTGTAATTACAGCAACAGATAACAATAACTTGTCTTCCTCCCCGGTTACTTTAGTAGTAACGGTTGGAGATCCTGTTGTTCAATTAACTGGAAGCATTGCAGCAAGCCGTGAATTATTATCAGGCACTTCGTATTTATTGAAAGGACAAGTGTTTGTAGAAACGGGTGTAACGTTAACCATTCCTGCAGGTGTTGTTATTAAAGGTGATAAAGTAACGAAAGGTACGCTTGTAGTGAAGCCAGGTGGGAAATTGGTTGCCAATGGTACTGCTGCATCTCCTGTTGTGTTTACATCAAATCAAGCTGCTGGTGCTCGTGACCGCGGAGACTGGGGTGGCGTTGTCCTTCTGGGTAATGCGTTTGTAAATCAAGCTTCTAAACCGTCAATTGAAGGTATCAGTCCTGCAGTTCCTTATGGTACAGCTGTTGGTGCTCCTGATAACGGAACTCCATCAAGCAATGCAACAGAAAATAGCGGAACACTTACTTATGTACGTATTGAATACGCAGGCATTGAGCTTACACCAAACAACGAAACCAATAGCTTAACAATGGGTGGCGTAGGAAATGGAACAACAATAAGCAATGTTCAGGTTTCATTTGGTGGAGATGATGGATTTGAATGGTTTGGCGGAACCGTAAATGCTAAAAACTTAATTTCATTTGGAACATGGGATGATGATTTTGATACTGATTTTGGATTTGGTGGAAATGTACAGTACGGTCTTGTGGTACGCTACCCTACCTATGCAGATCAATCTGAATCAAATTCATTTGAAAGTGATAATCAGGCAAATGGAAATACGATCGCTGGTGTTTGTGACGGTACGACACAAGCAGGTTGTACACGTGCCATCTTCTCTAACATAACAGTTTTAGGAGCACGTGATTTCACAACTGGTTTAGGAGGTTCCGGAACTTCAGCACGTTCTATCTCAGGTAATAATAGAAATGCAATTCACATTAGAAGAAGAACTGCAATATCTATTTTCAACTCATTCTTTGCTGGTTTCCCAGTTGGCGTTAGAGTCGATGATCAAGGTACATTAGACAATCTTACTGCTGGTGCAGGTGTTCATAAATTTAACGTACTAGCTTCTCCTAACACAACAGTTATTGGTTCGATAACAACCCAAAATAACGCTGCATTTGCAACTAACCTTGGAACAGGCGATGCTACTGTAGTGAGTACGTATTGGACTGATAATGGGAACACGGTAGTCAACCCAACCGGTGGAGCTGGCTGGTCACCAACTCCAGGTACTCCTGCCAATTCAATTAATCCTTACACAGATTTAGGTATTACGTCTACCTTGTTCTTTGGTGGAAACTTAATTGGAGCGTATCCAACACCAAACTTTGCGGTAGCTTCAGGCACACTTGCAACAGGTGCTGATTATGCAAATGCAAAATTCAATGGCAATGCATTCTTCACTACAACCGGAACATTTAGAGGTGCCTTTGGTGCAACTGACTGGACTGATGGGTGGGCAGAATTTCAACCTTTGAATAAGGCATACTAGGCTTTTAAACCTTAATTTGTAAAAAAGACTTACCACCTTGGTAAGTCTTTTTTATTTTTACTCTTCTAAATCATGCGAATGCAAACAAGAATCAAAGTGTTCTTTTTTTTAAGTCTTTACCTGGTGGCGTGTAACAAGACTAAAGATTACAATCCCGATTCCTATCTAACAGCAAAGGAAAAGGATGCTGTTCTTACTTCAGTTTTGCGCTACGTTGTTAAGTCTCCCGAAGGTGTGTCACCTTCAGATATATTTAAACCATCAAATGATAAATACTATCAAGAGAAAGCTAAGGTTTGTTTTCTGGAAGCCTATACAACTCAAGAAGACTATTTTTATTTTCTGATCACTCAACCGGCTCCTAGTCTTACAGAAAAGAGACACGCTACCGCAGGTAGGTTTAAATTAAATGACAAAGGCGAGTTAATTGAATATGAAGAAATTTTCCGCACCTGGAAAATGACTCCGGCAGATGTAAAGTCAAGAAGTTTATTCTTATTTGACCTGCTTATAAAAGGAGAATCACTTGAACCGTATTACTCAAAAAATAAAGGTGATCAATACATTGAATTTCCGGATGACCGGACTTTTTATGATAAGGATAGTAGAAGTTGGAAAACAAAGATTTAAATACAGCACAAGCCGATGGAAAAAGACCTGGCATTGTAAATCAACAAATTCCAAAAAGGTAAATTCATCGAATTTCCAGATGATCGGTTCACGTTTGATGTGAAGGCAAGAAAATGGAGAGATAATGAATTAGATTCCGTGCGGTTTGAATAATTTCTATTCAATATGATATCTTAAGAGTTCGCTTGTAAGAACATCAGGAGAACTGGAGAAAGTAATACTTTTCAAAACCTGACCAACATTGGCAGCATATTGTAAATGGCAATACCGCGTGCCGATTGGAAAGTCTGGATGTTGAAATTCAACTCTAGTCTTATAGTCTACTACATCAAAGTTTCCTGCCGGAACGGAAATGTTTTGAACTCCACTTTGTCTTGAGGTATAACCAATGAAGAGTATCTCATCTCCAATCATAGTGGAGTCTGTACGTATAAAATTTTCATTCAGTGAAAAAACAATATGATTATTTGGCTTCTCAATAATATGGTCAGCCACGCCCCTTTTTATGCTTTTAAAATTCCTGTTCCCTAAAAACGTCCCTCTTTCAATGAAGTGTATGTCGCCATCAATGATAGTATCCTTTTCAATGAATACCGAATCTGTTTTCCCGTACAGTTTTTTAATGCCGGAAACATCATCGGTTATATACCATTCATAAACCCAATACGAACCAGAATTAAAAGATGAATAAGGTGTAATGGGAGCGGCTGAATCTACAATCCCTTCTGTGCAAGAGCAAACGAACAGTATTCCAAAAATGATTAAGGCTTTTTTCATGGCTCAAAGGTTAGGTATAATCACAACCTCAAAACCGTAAAAATATTGTGTACTAAATTTTAATTATTGTCAATTGTTTTCAAAGCATAATGAATTAAAAGGATACTCAAGAAGATTTATATCAAATCCACCTGGACTGGAAAATCTTGAACAATTAATTCACCTTACTCTGCCTCACCTTATGCATCTCAATAACTTTCTTAATTTGCTCACCAGCGATAGAAATTGAGTCCTGATCATGTTTATTCTTTTCTATTTTCTTTAGAAGAGTTTCGAATTCCAATTTGTTGTTCTCGATAGACTTATCCAATTGAATTTTTTCGCGCTTGTTGTCTTCAAGTTTGGTGTTGAGGTCTTTGTTTTGGTTAACCAATTTTTGTTGTTGCTTTTCCACGGCTTGAGAAGCGCGAAGGGATTCATCTACCTGAACCTGAATTTTATCGCGATAGAATTTTACACCAAACTCATAAAGCAATTTCTCCAACTCTTTATTTACTTTATCAACACTTTCAGCTGGCCAGTCGGATGTCTTTATTCCAATCCACGCTGCCGTGTTTTTTCCTTTCTCTTTTGTTGAGGCTAAAACAGGAACTCCGTAGTTTGTGCTATTAAATGTAGGCTCGTTTATGGTAATTTCACTTCCACTCTGCTTTACCTTCCCAATAGTCTTAAGGTATTTTACAAACGATGCATTCACATCAGCGTATGCACCTTCGCATTCAATTTCAAAACCTTCTATATTTTCTCCTTTTATTCGGGCATTTTCTTTTTTTACTTTTACAGTTTGTCCCAGGGCAAGCAAGGATATGAAAAGAGCGACAAACAGTAACGTAAACTTTTTAGTGGACTTCATGTTTAGTAATATTGTTTTGGTATTGCAAAGAAAGAAACTAGAAGCTGTCGAATCAACTATTGTTCGCGGATGTTAAGCAAATAGTGAATTACTTTTAATTTTTCTTTGTGAACCTTTGTGACCTTGAGTCCCCGCCTACCGGCAGGCAGGTTTGTGGTGATTTCTTTTGCCACGAAATCACAAGGACACTAAGAATACACCAAGTTGCGTAAGTTTATATTTTAAAAAAATCAATGAACAATATTCTCATCACAGGTGCATCAGGACTTATTGGAACTCGCTTAACGGAAATGCTTCTTCAAAAGGGGCATCAGGTTTCGCACCTGGGCCGAAGCAAAAAAAATGGTGGCGTAAAATCATTCACATGGAATGTTGATCAGCATCAAATGGATGAAGATGCATTCAACGGCATTGATACTATAATTCATCTCGCAGGAGCAGGCGTAGCAGACAAACGATGGACTGCAAAACGAAAGCAAGAAATTTTAGACAGCCGAACGAGATCAACACAATTACTATTTGATGTTTTAAAGAAAGGTAATCATCAGGTAACAACATTTATCTCCGCTTCCGCAATCGGATATTATGGTTTTAGGAGTGACGATGAATTAACGGAAGATAGTCCTGCCGGAACGGATTATCTGGCAAGCGTAACGAAGCAATGGGAAGAAGAGGTAAATAAAATTGAATCACTCAACGTACGCGTAGTAAAAATAAGAATCGGAATCGTGTTGAGTGAAAAGGGAGGAGCATTAAAGGAAATGATGCTACCGATAAAGTTTTTTGCTGGCTCACCCTTAGGTTCAGGCAATCAATGTTTGAGCTGGATACATATTGATGATTTGTGTGCCATGTTTTGCAAAGCAGTCGAAGATAAAAAGATGCATGGTGTATACAATGGAGTTGGTATGCATCCTGTAACGAATCGTGCACTGACCAGGGCAATTGCAAAAGTATTGAACAGGCCAATGTTACTTCCGCCAATTCCAGGCTTTATTCTGAAAATAATCATTGGAGAAATGGCCGATATTGTTCTGGGTGGAAGTAAAGTATCATCTTCCAAAATACAACAAGCCGGTTTTTCTTTTCAGTTTGATAATTTAGACAAAGCGCTTCGCGATTTGTTAATCAGGAATTGAAATTCCATTCAACAAACATTTTTTAGTGAGGGGAAATTCATCAATGTCGTTTCTAAACTCCACGAGCTTACTTTCTTTTATAGACCCGGAAAGAGAAATTTAAAAAGCAGACCCTAACGTATGTAGAAGAATGTCATAGATTTAGTCATCCCTTTCCACCCGGAGAGGGAACGAGGGTGAGGCCATTACCCGCTTTAGAAACAACATTGAAACAGATATACTCATTTCTTTTCGTTTCTACCGTGTATATTCGTTGCAAAGGATAATGTAAATCGATATGACAGCCAAAAAGAAAAAGACTGCGGATGTTATGACGCAAGCAGAAATGGAAGAGGAAAATCGTATCCGTAAAGCGTTTAAGGATAAAGATTGGGCGGAGATTAAAAGCTCCGACAGTTGGGTGATTTTTAAAGTGATGAGTGAATTTGTGGAGGGCTTTGAAAAGCTTGCGAAGATTGGGCCATGTGTTACCATCTTTGGTTCTGCAAGAGTGAAATCGACAAGTCCGTATTACAAAATGGCAGAGGAAATTGCTTACGAATTAGTGCAGCAAGGTTATGGTGTAGTAACCGGTGGAGGTCCTGGTATAATGGAGGCGGGTAACAGAGGGGCACATCGTGCAAAAGGTAAATCAGTTGGACTTAACATTTATCTTCCACACGAACAGAAAGGAAATATTTACATTGATCCGGATAAACTCATTACGTTCGATTACTTCTTTGTTCGTAAAGTAATGTTCATGAAATACTCACAAGGATTTATTGTTATGCCCGGAGGTTTTGGAACACTAGATGAGATGACAGAGGCACTTACATTGATCCAAACAAAAAAAATTGGACGTTTTCCAATTGTGTTGGTGGGAAAGAAATTTTGGAAAGGTCTGATCGATTGGTTTATGAACGTTTTAGTAAGTGAAGGAATGATCGGTGAAAATGATGATGAACTGTTCAGCTTGGTTGATACACCTGAAGAAGCTGTAAAAGTGATTGACGAATTTTATTCGAAATATTTATTGTCACCGAATTTCTAGTTTCAGGTTTGAGAATATGAAGAAGGTATCACTAGTATTGTTCATTTCTATCATTGCTTTTTTGTTGGGCTACATTGCCTACTCCAAATGGTTGAATAAAAGTTTTAGCAGCGCGGAAGAGTCAACATCAGAACCGCAGATGATAACAGATCCCACTTTTCTGGCGGCCATTGCGTATGATCTTCCTTCTGAGATTTTTTTTGCAGAGGAATCGGTACCCATCGACATACCCGATGTAAAAGAACGATTCGACAAAGAACTTCAAATCAATTGTTATCTTCATAGCAATACGTTGTTTTTAATGAAGCGTGCAAATCGGTGGCTGCCGCAAATGAAACCGATTCTGGATCGATACAATATTCCAGAGGATTTCCAGTACCTTCCTCTTATTGAAAGTAATCTTCTCAATGCCCGATCGCCTCGCGATGCGGTAGGATACTGGCAAATTCTTGCGGATTCAGGAAGAGAAGTTGGTCTTGAAATTACATCCGAAGTAGATGAGCGATATGATCCGCTAAAAGCCACTGAAGCGGCATGTAAATATTTAACAAAAGCATATAAAAAATTTGGAAGCTGGACCTTGGTAGCAGCGTCTTATAATCGTGGAGTGGCGGGCATTCAACGTGCGATGAAAGAACAGCAAGAAGAATCATTCTATGATTTGTACCTCAATGACGAAACATCACGTTATGTTTTCCGGATAGTCGCGATTAAAGAAATTATGAATAATCCGTTGAAGTATGGATTCAAGATCAACAAGAACAATCTATATGAAGAAGAACCGTTGCGTTATGTTGAAGTGTCGGAAACGATAAACGATTTTGTTGCCTTCGCTAAATCGAACGGAACAAATTATAAATTATTAAAACGACATAATCCGTGGTTGCGGTCAGAGAAACTTACTGTAAAAAAAGGAAAGACCTATCGGATTGCATTGCCGAAGTAAAGTACGAGGAAAGAAGTATGAGCTACGAGAGAGTATTTCAACAATTTGATCACTCCGTAAGTCCAAAGCCTAACATCCAGTTCTGTTGATTAAATCTTTATACCCTCGTACCTTGTACCTATACCCTCGTACCTCAAATCATGCGCCCATACATACTTGCCGAAAATAATTGGAAGACCATTAAAGATTCATCTTTTGATGTTGCCATTCTTCCATGGGGTGCATGCGAAGCTCACAACTATCACTTGCCTTATGGAACAGATATCATTGAAGCAGATTATGTAGCAGCCGAGGCAGCACGAATTGCATGGGAGAAAGGTGGAAAAGTAATTGTGCTACCGGCAATTCCATTTGGCGTGAACACCGGTCAGCTTGATGTGAAACTGGATATGAACATGAATCCATCAACACAATTATTAGTGCTACGAGATGTAGTAGATGTATTGAATCGACATGGAATTTATAAACTGATAATTCTAAACAGTCACGGAGGAAATGATTTTAAAACCATGATCCGTGAATTGGGTTTCCAATTTCCTTCGATGTTTCTGTGCCAATGCAATTGGTATCAGGCTGTTGATCAGAAAGATTTTTTTGAAAACAAAGATGATCATGCTGGTGAAATGGAAACGAGTGTCATTATGCATTTGAAACCGGAATTGGTTCGGCCTTTATCGGAAGCAGGTGACGGAGCAGCAAAGAAATTTCGCATCACGGCTATTCGCGAAGGCTGGGCATGGGCAGAGAGAAAATGGATGAAGGTAACGAAAGACACGGGTGTTGGTGATCCAAGAAAAGCAACAGCCGAAAAAGGAGAGAAATATTTTAAAGCCGTTACAACAAAAGTGGCCAGCTTCTTTTTGGAAGTGGCCACCGCTGATAAAGATGATTTGTATGCTTAAAGAATAGCTTCTGCTGTTTCTATTTTAGCGATCCAGAAATTATTAAAACCTTCGCCTACTTGAATAGAGATTACCTGGTACGCCAGCATTTC
>JANODK010000116.1:0-34371 GCA_031412655.1 Chryseolinea sp. | reverse complement strand
GGCTCAAAAATTACTTTACCAAACACAATGGAGATTACGAGGTAGGAAAGACCATTCGCGATATGTGTGTGTTTGACCCTCATAATTTTTTAAAAGATCCGCCTTTCGCCAAAATGGATATGATCACCTGCCGAAATGCGTTGATTTATATGGATGCTTTTTTACAAAAGAAAGCGCTGGCCACGTTTCATTATGCGCTAAAAGAAAAAGGATTTCTTGTACTTGGTAAATCAGAAACCACTGGTGCGTCATCCGATTTATTTATTCCATTAGCACGCCACGAAAAAATTTATTCGCGCAGACCAATGCCCGGGCGTTTTATGCATGTGGCCACAGAACGGAAAGAAGAAGCGTTGGCATTAAAGAATATTCCTTCAGAACGAGCAGGGAAGACATTAAAGCGCGAAACAACGCAAGCCGATTTTCGCAAGAGTGCCGAGGCAATGTTGCTTTCAAAATATACACCCACCGGTGTAGTGGTAAATGAAGTATTAGACATCGTTCATATTCACGGAATCATCACACCCTACTTAGAGCCATCGCCAGGCAAACCTACCTTTAACCTTCTCAAAATGGCACGCGAGGGACTAGCCTTCGAATTGCGCAATGCTATACTCAAGGCCAAGACTAGCCAGGCAACGGTTATTAAAAAAGGTATTTCATTAAATAATAATGGAAAACAGTCCTTGGTTACCATTGAGATTATTCCATTAACGAATACAGTTGAACCACATTATTTAATATTATTTAGCAAAACAATTCAAGCCGCTGCTGCAGAAGAAAAAGGTAAAGTCACCTCTGCCTCGCAGAAAATAAAAAAGGAAGCACAATTGCGCATTCAACAAGTTGAGAATGAATTAGCCCAAAGTCGGGAAGATATGCGCTCCATTACGGAAGATCAGGAAGCCGCAAATGAAGAATTGCAAAGCGCCAATGAAGAGTTGTTGAGCAGCAGCGAAGAGATGCAGAGTCTGAATGAAGAATTGGAAACATCGAAAGAAGAATTGCAATCAACCAATGAAGAATTAACCATTGTTAATCACGAACTACTCGATAAACAGGAACACTTAAATGTCTCCCGCATTTATGCTGAAGCGATCATCTCCACTTTACGCGAACCCCTTGTCGTTCTCGATAAATTCCTGCGCATTAAAACGGCCAATGCCTACTTCTACAAAAAATTTAACATAGACGAACAGGAAACGGAAGGAAAACTATTTTACGAAATACAGAACCGACTTTGGGATGATCAGATGATGCGGTCGATGCTTGAAAAGATTCTTCCTCAAAAAATCAGTTTAGAAGATTTTGAAATCAAGCTCAAATTTCCGTCTCTTGGTGAACGTACATTACTATTAAATGCACGGCAAATTGTAAACGAAAAGACAGCCGAGCAACTTGTTCTATTGTCCATTGAAGATGTTACCGAAAGAAAAACTGCTGCTGAAAACATTCAAAACTTCAATACTGAATTAGAAGCCAAAATTAGGGAGCGAACCTCAGACTTAGAGCAAACCAATAGTCAGTTACAGCAATTTGCGCATGCTGCCAGTCATGATTTGCAGGAGCCTTTGCGGAAAATCCTTACGTTCACGAATCTTCTTCAGGAAAGGCACGGAAATGAATTTTCTGGTGATGCAGAAAATTTAATGAAAAAGATCGTCACCTCATCCGATCGAATGATTACCCTTATTAAAGATCTGCTGGACTACTCCTACCTTATTAACCATGAACAATTATTTGAATCAATCGATCTGAACACCATACTAAAAAATGTATTATCTGATTTTGAATTACTCATTGAGCAGAAGAAAGCGAGCATAAAGGCCGATAAATTGCCGACCATCAATGGCATTCCATTACAGATGAATCAGCTTTTTTACAACCTGATCAGTAATGCACTTAAGTTTGCGAAAGCAAATGAGTCAGCCGTTATCGGCATAACATCATCCATACTTTCGGCAAAACAAATAACCCAGTATCCTTTGCTGAACCCATCATTCAAGTATTCTGAAATCATTCTGGAAGACAATGGCATTGGCTTCGATCAAAAGTATGAGAAGCAAATCTTCACCATCTTCCAACGTCTGCACGATAAAGCATCCTACAAAGGCACCGGCATCGGTTTGGCGCTTTGTAAAAAGATAGTTGAAAATCACCACGGAGAAATCTTTGTGAAAGCGAAAGAAGGCAAAGGTGCAACGTTCCATATCATTCTTCCTTTTGAACAAGCCTGACTATAGTTTTTGAAATGGCATTATGGGGTAAACTGATTTGATTGTTTAGTCAAACATTGAACTGTATTAAAAAAGGAAAGCCTCCCGTCAAGGAGGCTTTCAGCATAACCAAGAAGAGTGAGTTACCTACCTGTAACCCCATACCTCAACTACACTCTTCTGGTCAGCTTTCTCTTTCGTAGTATACAAAATGTGATATTCTCAATTAATTGTTATCACCATTCTGTGATCTGTTTTTTATTTACCGTTTCGGTTCTTGTCATTGTTTTTATCCGGCATGGATGGCGCTTTTCCTTCTGATCCCTTGGCTTGTCCATCTTCTCTGCCCTTTCCATGCGTTGGAGTCTGCGATTGAGTTTGCTTAGGTGCATGCTTGTCATGCTTCCCATGATACTGATTCGCTTTATTAGTATTCATAGTTTTAGAATTTAGTGTTAAAATTTAAAACAACAAAGGAATAAACATGCCATTCATAAACGTTGGAATCCGCCATATAAGCGCCACTCTTTCTTGATCACCTGTAGATTTTAACTATTGATTGTAGAGATTAGCGAACACCCCATTACACTCCAATAACTAGCAGTCATCTGAACAAACGCGAAGGGCATCATTACCATTATGCGGAATCGCAAGCTGACAATGATGCCCTTCACAAAAGCGCCAACATAATTACATTTTCTTAAACCAGAATTTTCGAATGAGGTTTTGTATAGATTTATCCATCCTTTCTACAATAGGCTCGCTATCCCGCACTATTTCCATGTGTACCCTTTTTCCAGGAAGCGATTCATTGTCACTAAAGTTTCGGTGAGTGAAGGATGCGAACGTTGCATTCCCTGTCTTAATTTCCATGTTAGGATGATATATTACTCGCGTGTTACCTTTCATACACTGTAGTTTAGCGCATTGAGAAATAGTGGTTATGTACTGATATTAAAGTTTCAATTTCTGGCGATCTGACTAAAAGCAAAAAGTATAAAGATTCGTTTCAAATGCAATACTAAGTTCATCCGGGCCGACCTATCCTTAGCGAATTGATTCACCAGAGGAAAAACAAAAATGCTTTCATCGCTCACGAGATTTCGCATTTCATCATCCGATTGATGAGTCAACCGCGATGACATTTCTTCTACAAAACAGAATTTCATTTGACCAGACATAATACTTGCATTTAAAGGACTCTTATTATATTGAATTCAAATTATCGCTTTGGACTAAAGTCCAATTCAAGAGTAGTTTAATAACCACGCACTTAAGTGAGTGGTTATTACCTGCAAAATTTGAAGGGCTTTAGCCCTGCGACAATTTGAATTGCAACCTTATTAATTAATAACCACCGCCAGTATTGGGACCCATAAAACCACCCCAATACGCACCAGAGGATTCAAACTCATGATTATTGGTTTTAGGCCAATGATCTTTATCGAAACCGGGTGCTGCTTCCAATGTCTCCTTAGTTTGATCCAGTACCCACGCGTGTTCATCCGTGTTGACGGCTAACAGTCGAAAAGGAACGGCAAAGAATTTTTCTCCGATGCCCAGAAATCCTCCAAACTCAATGATTACATATTCGATTTTACCTGTTGTAATATCGATCATGATGTCTTTAACACCGCCAAGCTTCTCTCCTTCTTTGTTGATAACTTTATCCGCCATGATGGAAGTTGCAGTTAAATATTTAAGGGGCATGTTGGCATGATTTCCTTCGGGATTAACGCCTGTTAAATTTTCTGTTGATAAGGTTGTCATAATTGTTTTTTTTAGTGTGTTGTTGTTTAATGATCTATTTTGTTGAATCGATTACAATTTTTTTTGCGTCACTAACTCCAAAAAATCTTCAACATGCTTATTAAAATCAGTAGGATTATCCATGCTGGATAAGTGCGCTGACTTTTCTAATGTAAAAAGTGTTGATCCTGCAATTTTTGAATGCATAAATTCCGCTGCCGAGGGAGGTGTAATAGTATCCTCCGCGCCTACCAGAATAAGAACCGGTATTTCAATCTTTTCAAGATTGCTGCACGTTTCAGATCGATCGGCCAATGCCGTAAGCGTATTGCATACTACTTCATCTGAGTTGCTCTCAATCATTCGCCTTACTTCAATCATTTCTTTCGACTTTTTATTCGTCAAATCAGAGAAGAAAAAACCCGATAGAATCTGATCGGCATATAGTTCCAGTCCACCCATGCGGATGGCACTAATTGATTTTAATCTTTTTTCCTTTGCTTCTGCGCTGTCCGCTGAACATTGTGTGTCGCAAAGCATAAGTGCATCCAATCGATCCGGAAATTTTTCTGCTGCACGAAGAGCGATATACCCTCCCATAGAAAAACCACAGAGAATTACTTTTTTAAGACTAAGTGCATCCATGAATCGCTTCAGATCCGATGCGAACAGGTCAATGGTTAATTCTTCTGTACCTGCTTCCGAGTTGCCATAACCACGAACATCATAGGTAATAACGCGATACTTATTTCGCAGCATTTCAGTCTGATCATTCCACATCGATTTATTTAGTGGAAAGCCATGAATAAAAACAATTACGGGAGCGTGCTCATCACCATCATCGGTATAACTTACAAAAAGATCATGGATGGTAATTTCGAGTTCATTTATTGCTTGCATGTTGTTCACTATTTATAACCTGATTTATCTTGCCAAATACCCTCCATCAATTTCCAATGATGTTCCGGTAATGAACGAACTCTCATCCGATGCCAGAAAAACAAAAGCACTTCCGATTTCGATTGATTTGCCAAATCGATTCATGGGATGTAAGGCCATGATCTGCTGTTTAACTATTTCATTGTCATTGATTCCTCCTTTTGTTAAAAGAGGCGTATCAATAAACCCAGGGCAAAGCGCATTGATGCGTATACCATTCACTGCATATTCAAGGGCAGCAGTTTTTGTAAGACCAAGTACGCCATGTTTAGCGGCTACGTAACCTGCTGATCCTGAAAAACCAACTTTACCGAGAATAGAAGACATGTTAATAATGCTTCCACTTTTTTGGGAGGTCATCTGAAGCAGTTCTTGTTTCATACAGTTAAAGACTCCCGTGAGGTTTACCCGAATAACCTGGTTCCAACTTTCTTCTGTCATTTCAGCAATAGGTGTTGATTCACCACCAATACCTGCATCATTCAGTGCTACATCGAGTGTTTTGAATTTTTCGATTGTTGATGCAATAGCACTTGCAACATTTTCCATAGACGCAACATCACATTCAATGAAGGTTGCTGTATCTTTTTCACCTTGAATTTCTTTCATCGCTGAATCCATCGTAACGGATCGAAGATCTGCAACAATTACATTGGCTCCTTCTTTGGCAGCAGCAACCGCACACGCTTTGCCGATGCCTGATAATCCTCCGGTTATAAAAACAGTTTTGTCTTGAAGCCTTTTCATGTATATTTTATATCTCTAATTAATTAATGTCGACTTAGTCAACTTATATTATCTCCGACTGGCTGCCGAAGTTTTTCCTCTTCGCATGGCACTTAAAATCTGATATACGTATTCTTTTCTTTTTGAAACTACCGCATCCTTCTGTCCTTCCGCAGTTTCGATTCGAACAGCATATCGTTTACGGATAAGCAACATGAGCGCTAGCCCAATGACAGCAATAGAAATTCCAATAGGAATTAAAACATTGGATTGTGAATACGCTGTAGGGATTGAAAGGAATTCAAAAAAAGAAGCTGGAATAAAATATAAGTAGCCATTGGCTGCTATCACGGCTCCAATAATAAAAACTACTAAACCCGGAATTCGATTGAGTTTCAATACACTAAGTCCAAAATCGGTAATTCCTTTTAACCGGTATAGCTTCTTTTTCGTTTGCAAAGTGGATTGCGTTACGAAAACCTCCTTGCCATCGGAGTATAAAAATTTATTCTGTTCCATGATGTTATGAGTTATTTTTTTCGGCTTGCGAACAATACTATTCCTCCAATACCGATTAAAACTAATCCGGTAATGGGCGACCAATAGATCGGTGTTTTTTCTGTTCTGTTTATCTCCACCGAACCAAGATCAACTACTTTCTTTTTTGTGAAGACGTTAAATCCTGTAAACACAGTCATTAAAATTCCGATCACGATAATTACAATACCCAGGTTTTTCATAGTGGTTTTAGTTTGTTTTCAAAATGAAATACAATTCCTGTCCCACTTTTCAGATGATGGAATCAGAGTTGAAACAGAGTTTTAGAAAAGAATGATGTGGAATTAATTACACAGCCTGGCTATTAGAAGCACACTGCACTATTGGTGATCGGTAATCGGTCACTAAATACCGAATACTGATTACCGATTACTGATTACCGGCTTATTCTGCTAGTTTAAAAAGAACATTAAACGTAGTACCCTTTCCTTGTTCACTCATAACATGAATGCCAGCATTGTGGCTATCGAGAATATTCTTTGTCGAGGTAAGTCCTAAACCCAGGCCACTTGGCTTTGCTGTAAAGAAAGGTTCGAACAACTTATCCATTTCATCAGCAGAAATACCTTTACCATTGTCCGCTATCGATATAATGATGGTATTATTTTCCTGACTGGTTCGAATAAAAAGAGTGCCCTCTTTTGCTGTCATGGCTTCAACAGCATTGATGATTATGTTCAGCAATGCAATTTTTATTTTCTCTTTATCAACAAGAATCCGGGGTAAATCTTCTGCAAAAGTTCTTTCCAGCTTTATTTCTTTCAGATTAATACGGTCTATCGCCAATGAAATAGTCTCGTCTACAACTGTATTAACAGCGGTTAAGTCAAGTTGAAGTTCTTTCGGTTTGGATGAGTTGAGCATCTCTCCTATCAAATGCTCAATCCGATTTGCATTGCGCTGGATGATATCCGAGTACAACCGAAACGTTTCGCTGGAAGAAGGCACTTCATCCTTTAAATGCTCAAGTGCAAGGTTTAAATTGGTGAGTGGATTTCTGATTTCATGCGCCACAATTCTGGCCATTTTACCAGTTAATGAAAGTCGTTCTGCATCAATTAAATCTTTCTCTGCTTTTTTCCGAAGGGTGATGTCGTGAATGATACCCTGGTAACAACAGAAGTCAGAGGACTGATCCGGAATAAAAACACAATTTAATAAACACCACTTTTTTACTCCATGCTTATTAATGAGCAACACTTCAAAGTCTTTAATCTGTTCAATGTTTTTGAGTGTATTATGAAAATAATGATAGTCCGATTCATCTGCAAATACTTCACGAATCTCCAGTTTCTCTCTTTCTTCAGGAGTGTATCCAAAAAATTGATAGAATGAATTATTCAGATCGATGAGCGTAAAATCAAATCGCGCCAGGAATATGGGATCGATGGATCGTTCAAACAATGAACTATATTTCTTTTCCTTCTCGTCCAGCTCCCGAATAACTTTTGATTGCGTAACGGCATAGCGAATACTTCTTTCTAACACCGAAGCATTTAATTCACTTTTAATTAAATAATCTGCAGCGCCATATCGACTGGCATCTAAGTCCACTTTCAAATCACCCTGTCCCGTAAGCAAAATAGAAGGTTTTAATACACCCTTATCGTGTGCGTACTTTACAAGGTCCAATCCATTTTCACTGCCCAACCTGTAATCAATCAGGAAGACATCAAAGTCGCCTTTTGTCATTTGATGTTGAGCCTTTTTCGAATCCGATTCCCAGGACACTTCAAATCTGTAATGCTCGCTTCGCGAGAGGTATTCGCGCGCAAGAAGTACATCATCTTCATCATCCTCTACAATCAGAACTTTTACTATTGAACCTTTCATGGAAAAATCAAATATTTTTAATGATGCGGCAGTGCCACAGTTCCAAACCAATATTTTCCAATCTCACGTGTCACTTCGACCAAATCATTGAAGCGAACGGGCTTGCATATAAAGGAATTAACACCCAGGTCGTAGGTCTGAAAAATATCTTCATCTGACTTCGAAGTGGTTAACACAATAACCGGTATTCTTCTTAAATCCGCACTGGCCTTTATCAAGCGAAGTGCTTCTCGTCCATCCATCTTGGGCATATTTAAATCTAGCAGAATTAAACCAGGGCGGGTTGTTTCCGCAGAGGAATACTTTCCTTTCATATTTAGATAGTCCAGTAAATCGGCTCCATTCTCCACAAATTCAATCGTGTTGGACAAACCATTTTCGGCTAAAGCCTGCTTCATCAACATCCTATCATCTGGATCATCATCTGCCATTAATATCGATATTGGTTTTGACGTATTCCTCATCTTGCACAGTTCAATTGCTCGGTAAGATAGCGATAAATCGCGACCCTACTCCTTCTATACTTTCAGCTGCAATGACACCTCTATGATTCGTAATGATCTTTCTGCAAATGGCCAGGCCGATGCCGGTTCCTTCATAATCCATCCGTCCATTCAGGCGCTGAAAAATATTAAAAATCTTTTCAGCATACTGTTGTTCAAACCCAATGCCATTATCTTCTACAATGAACACAATGTATTTGGTATTTGAGTCAGCCGCAGGAAAGTACCTTTGTTGCTCTGCGTTTGTCAACGGGCTTGCGTAAATATTGACTTTTGCTTTTTCATTTGCCTTATGAAATTTAATAGCGTTACTGATTAAATTCTGGAAAAGCCTCTTGAGTTGTGCTTTATCTCCTACTATAGAATAAAGATTGCCTACGGTAATGGTGGCACCTTCCCTCACAATTTGATTTTCTAAATCGTCCAGTATCTCAGTAATGATGGGATTCACATCAACCATTTCATGCTGTGCAGAATTTCTCGAAACCCTTGAGAAAGACAACAAATCCTGTATCAAAATCTGCATGCGTGCTGCGGCTCCCTGCATGCGGTCGATATAATCCGCTCCAATTGCCTCGACTTTTGAACTGTATTTCGTTAACAGCAAATCGCCAAAAGCTCTGATTTTTCGTAACGGCTCTTGTAAATCGTGTGACGCTACATAGGCAAATTGTTCAAGGTCTTCATTGGATCGCTTCAGGTCCATATTCATGTGTTCCAGTTGCTTCTCCTTTAGTTTGAGATCGGTAATATCAACAACAATGCCCAGTATGTTTCCCTTTTCAATTTCAGTTTCAGTGGTTACCGAGATATAGAAATGACGAATTGCACCATTTACAAGGCATCTATATTCCATTCGGAATCCCTCCAGTGTATTCATCGCATTGGTAATGAAATTTCGAAGAGACTCTTTATCGTCTTTGTGTGCGCATTCAATGAAGGTATCCCACGAACGTTTCTCTTCGTTTACATTTCCCAGTATTCTACTTAAGCCATCTGACCAAACCATTTCATTCGTCTTTGCAGTCCATTTCCAACTGCCCATACTGGCCAGTACTTCTGCTTCCTTCAATAATAATTCACGTTCCTTTATTAACGTAATTTGATTTTTCTGCTCGGTGATATCCGAAAAGGTAACAACAAATCCATCGTCTAACTTAGCTGCCGATATATGAAACCAGGTATTGATTCCCTCACCGGTATAATATATTTCCGTTGACATCGGAGCACCTTTTTCAACCACATCTTTATACGAATCAAAGAGTCCTTGTTCTTTATTACCCGGCATTACATTAAGCAATCTTTTTCCTAGAAGGTCTTTCTCTTCATTGAAAGAAGCCTTAAGACTAGTCGCATTTGCCAATATCCATTCAAAATCAATTATTTCATTCTCAGCATTTCGGATAGATTTAAATGCCATGATACCATTAATGGAATTATCAAGAACATTTCGCAGAAGGGTTTGAGTAAACTCACGTACTTGCACTTCTTTTTGAAGGGCTATATTGCTATCGGCTAGTTCGCGTTCAGTTTGCTCACGCTTTCTAAGTGCCTCCAATATTCTATAGAAAAGTATAACGGCACCACCGATGGCAATAAGTGTGTACACTAAAATGGCGAGTGGGGCGATACTTCGAAAATCAGTTTCCTTAATGGTGCGTTCAATTAATATCCGATTTTCAACCTCCATAATAACGCGGATCTGATTTCGGATAGCACCCATGTTATTTTTTTCCTCGATAAGTAAATTTTTCTCATAGGTGTCCATATATAAAGCAGAGCGTTCGGCATTGGCTAGAATTCTTGAAATCAGAAGAAATTGATAATTAATAAGAGCCTGCAGGCTATCCACTTTCTTCGCTTGATCCAAATCATCTGACACCAGGCTGTCCAATGTTTTCACCAAAGACGGAATAGTTTGAGTAGCAGAATAATAGGGATCAATGAAGCTGGTATCACGGGTTAATTGATAACCACGATGTCCTGTTTCTGCATCCGTTAAGGATGACATGGTTAACTCTAATGTTCTCAATATTCTGTTCGAATGCCGTATCCATTTCACTTCATCTGTATAGTTGTTTAATTTCTGATACGTCAGAAAACTAACCGAAATCAATACGACAACAATGAAGAAGAAGGTTATCTGTGAATAGTATTTCTTCATTTTGTGGTTATCTGTCTACAGTTGTGCATTTTTCTCAATGTTAAAAATATCTTCATCATAAAAAATCTTTCAAAATCAAGCTTTCTTCTATTCTTCTGAGATGGCCTAATTATTACTATAGGATAAACAACCAAAAAAAATGAAATGATTATGAAAACAAAGAACAAATTTTTAATTGCTATACTGACCGTGGGTGCAATGTCATTATTGACTACGGATTCTGCCTTTGCCCAAACCAGCGTAAACCGATCAGCGCGAATGGGTGTTAAAGGGGGGCTTAACGTAAGTAATTTATTCATTGATGATGTGTCTGATGAAAACGCGCGATACGGATTTAATGTTGGGCTTTATGGTCAGGTGTTGTCCAGCGAAACAGCAGCGCTCCAATTGGAATTGCTCTATTCTACAAAAGGTTCCAGAGCGTTTTATGATGGCACTTTCGAACAAGAAGTAAAATACAATCTCAATTACCTTGATTTGCCAGTGATGGCTGTGATTAAATTGGGTCAATCGGCTGAGATTCATTTAGGCGGTTATGCTAGTTATTTGTTAAACGCCAATATTTCGTACAATGGCGATTTTGCAAATGGTACGGATGAGATTGACAAAGACAATTTAAAATCATATGACTTGGGACTCTTGGGTGGTATAGGTTTTAACTTTGGACCTGTTCAAGTAGGCGCGCGTTACAATTATGGTCTTGTGAAAATTGCAGATAGCGATGCTGCACGAACTGCCATTGGTGATTCTAAGAACTCTGTAGCACAGCTTTATATGTCTTTTAATCTTGCCCAGCAGAAATAATATGCTAAGAGTAAATAAATCCCTTTCGTAACCGAAAGGAATTTATTTATTTATTATATCGGAATGTTATAAAGCTTTAGTTTATTATACAGCGTCTTCCGATCAATGTTTAATAGTTCTGCAGCTTTCGATTTGTTGTAGGCCACTTTCTCTAAGACTTCAACAATGGCTTGCCGTTCAGCAGTACCGGCAATGGATTTTAAAACGCCTTTACTTTCTTCCAATTGCAAATTGCCATTCGCATCATTGCCATGAATTATTTCGCTTGGCAAACTATCCGGCATTACTTCATCTCCAGCCGTTAACAGCACAGCGCGTTTCACAACGTTTGCCAATTCGCGCAAGTTTCCATGCCAATAGTAGTTTCGAAGAAATCCCATTACCTCATCTGAAAACGTTTTTACGTCTTTGCTCAGCGAAGCATTTGCCTTCTTTAAAAAGTATTGTGCAAAAACCATGATGTCATCTTTGCGCTCACGCAACGGAAGCAACTGAATTTTAAATTCGTTTAGTCTGTGGAAAAGATCTTCACGAAACCTTCCTTCCTTAACTGACTTACCCAAATCTTCATTTGTTGCCGCGATGATGCGTACATCAATAGCGGTGTCTTTGGTTGCGCCTATCCGTTTGATCTTTCGTTCCTGGATAACACGCAATAGTTTGATTTGATTTTCATAGGACAAATTGCCAATCTCATCCAAAAAAATAGTACCACCATCGGCCACTTCAAAGCTTCCCTGCTTGTCGGTGATGGCACCAGTGAAGGATCCTTTCACGTGACCAAATAATTCACTGCCGGCCAATTCTTTTGGTAATGCACCACAATCAATGGCAATGAAAGGTTTATCATTCCGCTTGCTGAATTTATGAACAGATTGCGCCACAAATTCTTTCCCTGTACCGGTTTCACCATGTATAACTACAGACATATCGGACGGTGCAATGAGCTCAATGTGACGTTGCACAGTTTGTGATTGTGCACTAGTGCCCACAATAAAATCAGCTGTAGAAAGAGCTTCGCCTCTTCCACTCTTAGGCGTTGGTTTACCATCTTCCGAAGGCTCCGTATTATTATTTCGGGCTTTATTCTTTTCTAATGTTTCCCGAATCGTCACCAAAAGTTCATCCGGAAATAAAGGTTTTGTAACGTAATCGTTCGCTCCGTATTTGAAGGTTTCAACTGCGGTACGAACATCTGAATATCCGGTAATGATAATTACAGCAATGGAAGGTGACAGTACCTTTATTTTCTGTAGCAGCTCCACACCGTTATAATCGGGCAGGCGATAATCACAGAGCACAAGATCGAAGTGATTGTTTCGTAACAACCGTAAACCCTCTTCACCTTTATGCGCTACCTCAGTTGGGTAATTATTTTTTGTGAGGAATTTCGAAAGCGTCAGACAAATGTCTTTATCATCGTCAATGACTAAAATGTTGGGCATGTTTGCGAAGTTTAATAGTTAATGTTAGTGTTCATGGTTATACAAAATTTACTGCGTGGAGTGCATCATTAATTGTCTTCTTTGACAAAGGCTTGGCTACAAATAAATCTGCACCACTCTTAATGGCTCTCTTCGATTCATGGTCGTATGCGCTGATGATAATGATTCTTGAATTCGGCTGTGCCTCTTTTAATTTTTGCACCAAAGTAAAGCCCGATCCGTCCGTGAGATTTAAGTCTATCATATATAAATCGTATGGAGTGAACGCGGTCTTCGATAAAGCTTCCTTTATGCTTAACGCATATTCTGCTTTTATCCCAATACTCTTCAACTGCCTTGTAACCAGCATGCAAATGTCAATCTCATCATCCACTACCAATACACTTCCCATACTAAAATTTTGACCTACCGATTATTAATTATGGACTTTATAGTGATGCACACGATTCTTCTGTTTCAATTCTTCCATTGTGAAGAATGGGAAGAACGTTTTGACCAGGATTTTGATAAGTCCCATAAAGACAGCGTATCCACCAAGTAGAGCGACTGCTATTTTTACTATATCCATCAGTGTTGAATTGTTTGGTTGATGAACCTAGAGGGAATAATGTGCCACAATCCAGATACTAAAATACACTGTTTTTAGCGCTCCTCGCGATATATGGCCACAGTAACGGGGAAAAATTTCCACAGTTTGTGGAACGATCCTGATTTTTTAGCGGCTCTGCATGTTGTTTTCGCATTGGCATCAATATTAGAAGAATACAGGAAATTCAAACTTTATGAGAGATCTACTTTACCTTATTGCCGTCATCCTTATTATAGGTTGGTTGCTTGGTGTCTTCTACTTTAGTGCAGGAGCCATTATTCACGTTTTATTAGTGTTGGCCGTAATTGCAATCCTGTTTCGTCTTATTGGCGGTGGCAGGGTTTAGAAAAATTATCCCTGTTAACCATAACGGGGATAATTTCCTTTCAAAACGCCCGGCTTCCAGACGAATTTTCAAGTGGTTTGCAATCGTCATCATTAGTCTGGGCATTCTTCTCGTCTGCGCGGGATACATTCTTTCCTATTATGCACAGAAAAAAGCAGAGACAGAGTTTCAAAAAGTAAACGGAAGTTTTTCGTCACTGAAGATTAATTTATTCGAGCGGTCTGTTACTGTTCATGATATTTCCTGGAAATCTCCTGAAGATTCAACTGAAAATAAAGCTTCCATTTACCGCATTAAGCTTCAGGGCATCAGTTTGTTTCAACTGATCATCAATAAACAACTGTATGCTCAAACGTTGCGAGTAGACAGTGGTGCGATTTCGTTTAAGCCTTCACAAAAAAAGGATAGTGTTCAAAAATCATCTCGTAAATCGTTTCCGTTTGAAATTGAAAACGTGATTCTGCACGATGTATTTGTTGAATTGAAGCAGGATTCCGTGACACAGATTGAAGCATTACTTAACCTTCGATATGGCGCTTTGAAATTTGATTCACTCGGCAATCTTAATGCATCACTTAGGTCCGCCTTTCGCTATTTTCAAGGTGATATAGCACATGTGAAACTAAAGAAGGCAAACGGACTGTATGCTTCGCACATTGATAAAATCAAATTCGATAGCGAAGATGAATTACTCTCCATTGACTCACTCAAGCTTATTCCAATGCAAGGCAAATATGAATTTGCACATGTTAAGGGAAAGCAAGTGAGTAGATTGGATTTGAGTGTTCGAAACATTGACATTTCAGGATTAAACTATAATACGATTTTCGATAGTTTAATTTCGATTCGCAAAGTAGCTGTTCACGCAGCAAACCTTCACTCCTTTCGCGACAAACGAATGCCTTTCAAAAACGGTTTGATGGATTTGCCCATGAAAAGTCTGCAGAAACTGAAAGTTGCTTTGGAGATTGACAGCATTACCATTGACAGCACAAAGATCACAGTTGAGGAATTTGCTGAGCAAGCCACTCAACCCGGTCACATTAATTTTCAGAACTTAACGGCATTAATGACGGGACTTAGCAACCGATATTATAATAACAAGCCGAAATATTCTCAATTGGATGCGCAGGCAAAACTCATGGGCAGCGGATTGATTACGGCATCGTTTCGGTTCCCATTGGATGGTTCACCCTTGTATTCCGCGAAAGGCAAAATTGCAAACATGCCCCTGTCCGATATTAATCCTATTCTTGAGAATTCAGCACGGGTGCGCATTGAATCGGGTCAGTTAAATGAATTGTATTTCAACTTTAATTATACTGATCTTAAGTCAGAAGGATTAGTGGAGATCAACTACGACAACTTACTAATCACCGTGCTTAATGCGGATAAGGAAAAATCCATCGACAAAGTTAAAACCGTTTTAGTAAATGCTTTTCTAAAAAAGACCAAAGATGAATCGACTGAGCAGCGAAAACGAATTGGTGCGATTAATATCGATCGTGACCGGCATCGGTTTGTTTTTAATCTTTGGTGGAAATCACTTCAGGACGGGCTCAAATCAAGTGTATTGGGCAGCGAAAAGAAATAAGATTCAAAGCATTTGAATATCCATGTCATTGTGGAATAAGATGCGCACCACCAGAGAACTCTACACACTTCATTACCGGGCATTTGATAAGATATGCCAATTACAGCCTGCATCTGGCGTAATTTGTTGCTTTCGTTTTGGCATTATTGTTCGTTTATAGGAAAGTGAAGTTAATAACAGGACTCCACTTACTAAAAATCAATATGCGCAACATGATTAGGGACGTGAGCAATAACTCAGATAAGGCAAGCATGACCGGTAAGGTTACTGTACATCAGGATGTGTATTCCATAACACATGATTTGCGCGCGCCACTTATGTCTATTAAAGGATTGGTTTGTTTGTTAAAGTCTGAAACAAACAAGGAAAACATTGATCAATATATAACTTTCCTGGAGAAAAGTGTAGATAAAATGAACGCTACCATTTCCGGTATTATTGACTCTTCAAAAGACAGTGAATCCATCGAAATACAAAAACAGGAAATTGATTTCAGAAAAATTATTGCTGAGTCATTGCATTCCCTGCAATACATGGAAGACATGGACTCGGTTCATATTACGATTTCAGCACAAGAGTCCGGATTATTTCTTTCCGATTACAACAGAATACTGAGTCTTTTCAATAACATGATTTCGAATGCTGTCCGGTATCGCGATCGCAATAAGAATTCCTTTTTGCACATTGATGTGTCAATCCGAATGGGCGTGGCTAAGCTGATTTTTACAGATAACGGTATTGGCATTGACAAAGCATTTCAATCCAAAATATTCGATAAGCTCTTCCGTATTAGTGATGACCATCGCGGCTCAGGCCTGGGTCTTCACATTGTTCAGAAGAGTATTGCAAAAATGAAGGGTGATATTACGTTACAATCCGTTTTGGGTGAGGGCACTACCTTTACCATACAAATTCCAAATTTGCTCAGTAATAATATGAGCATTCATTGCGATTAGTGAAGAGAGGTTATTGAAAGCCCTGCAGGCTCCGATTATTTTTTACTGGTAGTGGCTTCACTCTTCTTTTCAGATCTTTCACGCTTACGTTTCTCTTTCTTCGTTTCCTGTATTTTGCGCGGGGTAAACCTTATGGTGTTATCGGTATTCTTTTCAAAGGCCTTGCCAAAAGCATTTTTAAAAATATTCCATACAGTGGGCCACGTTTTTGTTTTTACATTATTTAAATCTCCCGCCAGCTCTGCCTTTGTAGCAAATTGATCTTTCTCCTGGTTCGTAAAGATTTCAACAAAGAATCCGACAATGGCTTGCCATACTAAATTAATGCCCTTATCATTTTTCCAACTTACAATTTTAACATCCTGCGCCAGCGGCTTTACATATCCTTTTAATATTCCGTCATCGATGGTTAATTCGGAATACACATTAAAGACTCCTTTCTCCACATCTATTTTAGCATACGCAAAAAAGAAATCATTTAAAGCTGGCATATTGATGGATTCAAATTTCATATCCATATCCAGATCCGGAATTTCCTTTATTACATTAATATCCATGTTAATTGTTAACTGGCCATTGCCAATCGAAACGGCTGTAGCCGTTACCCGGGAAGGTAATGCAACAGTTTGTTTGTCTGCATTGTTTAAATTGGTGGCCAGAAGGTGAAGTTGCTTTAAGTGAATATCAACCTCGGGTTTCGTTGTGAAATCATAAAAGAATATTGAACCGTTTTCAATTTCAAGGCGGTTGATTTGCAAAGGCATGAGTCGTTTGATGGGCACTGTCCAATCGACATCCTCCCCGGTTTGATTGGTTGTTTTACCTGCGGCATCTTTCTGATCGCCACCAATGAAATTTAATTTTGGATTAGTAAAGATAACTTCACCAACAATGGATCCTTTAAAGATGGCACTCCATTCTACAGACAGGTCTGTTGTGGGGATATCAATGAATGGAATTTTCTTAATACCTTCTACTTTAAATAGTTTTAAGTCGTGAATCATGTAGGCCCCGCGAATCAATTGAATATCGACATCCGATATAGAACCTGTATATCCTGGAATATCCGCCAAAACCTTATTTACGAATCGCGTTACAAAATACGGTAACATCAAACGCGCAATGATCAGGATCAGCACAACACTTCCGATGATGATATACTTCTTTTTTATTTTCTTAATTTTCATAAAGCGTTATTTCTATTGAACAGGTGGTTTTTCATTCGGTATCTCCACTATTTTAAATCGCACGGCATGGGCATAGGGTTCAATCGGTCTTCCTGACTCATGTGCATAAATCGAAGTGAGCTCAGCGCCAAAGAGAAAGATGACGGTTGAATAATAGACCCAAATGAGAATAACAACCAATGAGCCTGCTGCACCATAGGCAGAATTAATCGGACTGTTTCCAACATAAAATCCGATTAGGTATTTGCCCACTGTAAACAGCAAGGCGGTAAGAGACGCACCCACCCACACATCGCGCCAACGAATTCTCGCATCCGGTAATACTTTGAACATGAGCGCAAAAATGCAAGTGATAATGACAAACGAAATGGTCAGGTTAACACCTTGTATAATGTACGTTGTTATGCCGTCAAAGAACCGGGTTACAATATTTTGAAAAATAACAAGGATAGTATCGAGTAACAATGAAACCAGTAACACAAATCCAAAACTGATCACCATAGCAAAAGATAGTAACCGGTTGATGATAAACTTCAGCCAACTCCGCTGTGGTTTTGATCTTATTCCCCACATGCTGTTCAAACTCGATTGAAGCGACATGAAAACGGTAGTGGCGCTAAACAGTAAAGCCACAAGACCGATGGCACGTGCTAAAAAACTGCTCATATCAAAGGCAGCATTCTGAATAATCTTTTCTATCTCCAGCGTACTCTCTTTTCCGATAAGCGCTCCAATCTGGTTTAAGAGTTCGGTCTGAACAATATCCTTTTCATACACAGTAGCACCAATGGAAAGCGCAATAATCAGAATAGAAGGCAATGAAAAGATGGTTGAAAATGCTATTGACGAAGCATACGAAAATGAATCTCCCTTAAAAAAATTGACAGCCGCCTTCTTTGATATGGCCCACGAAATATGAAATACTTTCTGCATAGCGACACGTTAGTAGCGATGCGGTAACAATAAGCATACCTGCAAAAACAGAATGGAATGACCAAAGTAAACTGGGATTTGGGTATTTTATCCCGCTTCAGGTGTAGAGAAAAGTACACGTTTTTAATAAATACATCACTTTCAGATCATTTGAAATCCAGCTCTTCGGTTGGCACGATAATGTTTAAAAGAAAGAAAAGCACAGTCGATGAAGACAGACGAAGAACCATTCTACAAAAAATTTAGCTTTAACTTAATATCCATCGCAATACTTTGTGTTGCCCTTATTTATGGTGGTGATTTGCTTATGCCACTCATGTGTTCGATACTATTGGCGACACTGTTGTTACCCTTTACAAATTTTTTGGTTAGAAAGAAAGTTCCCAAAGTTTTATCGATCATCCTTCCGCTGCTCTTATCGATTGTAGTTGGGGCTGGTATAATTTATTTGCTTTCTGCGCAGATCATGCACTTCGTAGAAGACCTTCCTACTTTGAAAGAACGATTCAGCGAAGTGGGTTTATCCCTCCAGAAATGGTTTAGAGAAAGTACAGACATGACGATCCGAAAGCAAAATGTGTACGTTCAGCAAGCCGTGGATAATTTAAAGGAAAAGGCTCCGCAAATAGCAGGTGTAACCGTTGGCTCTATCACCGGCATACTCACGTATCTTTTCCTGGTACCCATTTATACGTTTCTATTTTTATACTATCGTTCCTTAATTAAGAAATTCCTGGTAAGTGTTTTCAAAAATGGCTCAGAAGATAAGGTAACAGAAATTCTAACTCAGTCGACAACCATTTCACAACAATTTATTACGGGGCTCATTATTGAAACGGCTATTGTTTTCTCATTGAATACGGCTGGTTTTTTAATATTAGGAATTAAATACGCTGTCTTCCTGGCACTGCTTGCAGCTTTGCTCAATCTCATACCTTATGTGGGAATGTTAACCGCTAATATTTTATGCATGATTATCACGCTTGTCACTTCCGAAAGTACTACTGATGTTTTATGGGTAGGCGCAATTTTAGCAGTAGTTCAGATTCTTGACAACAATGTTATGATGCCGCTTATAGTAGGAAACAAAGTGCGCATCAATGCACTCGTTACCATTATCGGAGTTCTTATTGGTGGAATGTTATGCGGGATACCCGGGATGTTTCTTGCTATACCCACCATTGCTGTTATTAAAGTAATCTGTGATAAGGTAACTGAATTAAAACCGTGGGGTGATTTATTAGGAGATGGAATAAAAAATGACACTTCCTCCGGGAAAAAGAGAAAGATGGCGCAAAAAGTAGTTTAACAATTAAAACAAAAATTATATGAACAACACGACAAAAGTAGTACTAGGAATGGCGGTAGCAGCCGCAGCGGGAGCAGCCATCGGAATGTTGCTGGCTCCTGAGAAAGGCACAGACTTGCAAAAGAAAATCAAAGACGGTGCTACCGACTGGTTAAAAGAGTTTAACGGATTGATTTCAACCGGCAAGGATGTTGTCAATCAATTAAGATCGAACACTGAGCAGGAACTTAGCAACATGAAATCAGAGCTTTCTGATTATAAGGATTTAGACTCACGTCTTCAATAAGCAGTGAACCATGGAAGAAGAAAAAAATACGGCCGAGAAATGGGTTGATGGTGCAGAAAATTTCATTGAGACGTACCGTGATCTGATTACCATTCGAATTGTTGAGCAAACTTCACTGGGTGCATCGTTTAGCATTCTGGGAATTTTAGTCTTACTATTCGTCTTGTGCATTTTGCTCTTCATTGGCTTAGGCGCTGCCTGTTGGGCAGGGGACGCGTTGCAAAATCGAATGGCAGGATTCTTTATTGTTGGAGGTGGCTACCTTGTTCTGCTGGGAATCTTGCTGGTCACCGCCCGCAAGTTTGTAGTGCCCGCCATACGCAATCTCATTATTAAAAAGATTTATGACACAGATTAGTAATTATACTGAACTCAGAGCCGAACGCATTCGACTGGAGGGGGAACTTCGCAAGCAAAAAGCCATTCTGAAATCAGAGATACGATCGGTAAAGGAAAAGCTTGAACCTGTTGGTGATGTCATTTCCTTTTTAGGAATCTTTAAAAAGAAAGAGACAGGAACGCAGTCATTGCTCAAAACAGGTGTATCGCTTGGCATCGATTTACTGGTGCGTGATAAACTATTATCGAAAGCAGGATGGATTATGCGGGCTGTATTACCCTTGGTTCTAAAAGGCATTTCGAATCAATTTATAAAGAAGAAAGCGCCTGTGACTGAGCTTGTGGATTAAGCAGAAATCTTTGTTCTTGTTGTAGAGAAATCTCCACGCTCGAAGAAAACCTGCTACAATTGATTGCCTTTAAAATGGGTAAAGAACAATCCTTTCGCACTACAAAGACTGGTATGGTTGTTTAGCTGATTACAATTATTAAAAAAGATGTTTCACTTAAACTGAAATGGACAATGCGTACGAAACCAAAGCAAAACAAGCCAAAAGCTAAAAAGCCAAAGCCCAATCTTCATGGACCGAACTCGCCAACTCCAAAGACGAAAATTCTCTTTTATGATCAAGACGATGATGAACCTGGTGAAATTGTATCCACCAAACATCAATATGCTAACTCCGAAAATTAAAATAACAGGTTAACCGCAAATCCAGATAACCATGAAAAGTATTTTCTTGATATTCTTTATAGGAGTGGCGGTGCTTTCACAATCTCATACCATTGCGGCTCAAACCGTAAGCGCCAGTCATGGAACAGAAGGCTGGAGTTTTTTGGGTTCACGCACCGTAGATTACCTGATTGATCGTGATGAAATTGCTGTTGATGCAAGTGTCTTTAAAGAGTTAAAGTTTGAAATAAAAAAAGGAACACTCAGCATCCACAAGTGTACACTTCATTTCTCTGATGGTACCATGAAAGATGTTGATTTTCCAGATAACGTAAAGGCCAGTACCAAACGTACCATTGACATGAAAGGAAGTAATTTAAAACTGGACAAAGTTATTTTCTGGTACGACACAAATAATAAATCGGATGTAAAAGCCGTGGTAGAACTTTGGGGGAAGAAATAAGGATTAAGGATTAAGGCTATTGATTTCCTCAAATGAAGGCTCCTGAAAAGGGGCCTTCTTCATTTGCTCTTAATTATGAAAGTTGGGCTCTCGAAGCGGTTATCTATACTTGGGAACTGCAACAATACCTTTACTCATTTGGTATCATTACCCTAAACAGGGTATATCGTCCAACCTCCGACTCCATAGAAATTTTTCCATGGAGAGCCACAATGCATTTATAAACCATATACAGTCCAAGTCCATTACCTTTTGACATCTCGTGTCCTGTAAAAAACATATCAAAAATTCGGGGACGTATAGATTCTTCAATGCCTATTCCGTTGTCGTAAATACAAAGCTCGAGATCATTAACCTCCCTGCTGACTTTTACCTCTACTCTTGCATGCTCTGGATTCTTTAGTGCGCTAAAGAAGATAGCGTTCTCAATTAGATTAATTAAAACACTTTCCAACAGTGATGAACTTGTGCGTATGGTGATATCAGTAGGGCAATCGAAATGAATTTGTACACCGCCTGTCTTAATGAGCTTTTCATGCTCAATCTTAATTTTACTTATTATTTGTGCCACGTTAATCGTAGTCAAATTCAATGACTCCTGGCCAATCTCACTTACATCAATTAATCTGCTGAGCATTCGATCCATGCTATAGGTAGTATACATAACCCGGCTTACCAGTTCAGATTGGGGAATATGATCTGTAATATTACAAAGCCCAAGAATCGATCGAATGGGTGATCTCAAATCATGAGATGCACGATATAAAAATGTATCCAACTCTTTATTTGACTCTTCCAATAGTTTGGTTCTCCTGATTACAATCTCCTCTAGATTCTCATTGATCGTACTCACTTCCTCATTTGCTGCCTTCAGTTCTTTTGCCTGATTACGCAATCGGCTACTAAACGAAATGAGAAGAATAATTAGTACAGCAAATACAATGAGCACACCACCAATGATAATCAAGCGCTGGCGGAATATTCGTTGCTCTTCTTCTCTTTCCTTTTCCGCCTTAGAAAGTCTAGTCTCTAGATTTTGAATGTCAAAATATTTTTGTTTTAAAGTGCTAATGATGCTCAGATAGTCGTCCTGATTCTGGTAAAATTTTCTTTCGTTCTGACTGAGCAGTTGTTCCAGCAGATCAAGATCATTCAGTAGGTTCTGTCGTTCAGCTTCCGTTAAATTAGAAATACCCTTTTCCAATTTTGAAGATATTACATTGACTTTATTTTCAAAATCCATCCGGTTCACCTGAAGTGCTTCACTCTCCAACGTTGCATAATTCAACAGACTTTTAACATCTTCAGCAACAAAGGAAGAGTCAGAAATATTATTCATAAAATTAGATTTCCTATTGGAAACGGAATCCTCTCGCTGCATCATCAATCGATAAAATTTTTCATCAATTAAGGCCTTCGTCTCTTCGTTCAGATTTCGGATAGAAATACTCTTGAATATTGCATAAAATTCAGTTAGTGACTGAATAGAGTCTAACCGTGATACATCGAAAGCTTCAAACTCTTCATTGTTTAAAGTAACTTCATCTGTTTTCCTTTGTGAATTTTCAATGGGCTTAGGACGGTCAACGAGAATAACATTTTCCTGATCAGAAAGATTAAGTTTCGTCACCACCATATCCTGTACATGGAACTGTTCGGTAGAGGTGATTTTATCGTTGAGCGAAACAGGAAGGTCAAATTCACCCATTTGGTTTGTCGTCAAGGTTATCGTCTTGACACCTTTAAAGACAACAGGCGATTGCGATAATGGATTGCCGTTTTGAAATCGAACAACAAAATGGACTAATGTGTAACTTTTCGGTCGAACGAGAATTTCTACTATACCTTTTGAGAAATTCCAGGATGCAGCTTCTTGTTTATCATCTTTTATCTGAATCGATTTAATAGGAAGATCATTTGAATTCATTTCAATAATAGCAACTCCTTTATTACCGACCGAAACATATTCTTTACCGTTAATGGATACTTCGATATTCTTCAGTACCTGAAGCTTCTGATCGAATGTTTTAATCTGAACAACTTGTTTTTCCTGGGCAAGTATTGAGATGCTGGTCAAAAGAAAAATAGCGATGACTAAAAATACGCGTCTCTCTTTCCAAATAAAAGAATTGCCTATAAACGTTTCAGAATTAACCTTCATAGGATTGGTTATTTCTATTACTCCTATTTCTCCAAATTTGAATTTCATTTAAAAATATCTTTCACTATTACAATCTCATGGACATTCGTCAGTGCTCTGTACTTCTGAATTTCCAGACTGGCCTTGTAAACATCTCCATTCTCATCTATGATTTGAACATAGAATTTACTAAAGTAAGGAATAGTAATCAAAAAATTTCCATCATCATCTGTTGTATTTTCATAAACGCTTGTGCCTTGCCAGCTATCAAATAACAATACCTTGGCATTGGGCCAGGTTTGGATCGCAGATTGATCTGTCCAGGTATGCTCTCTGTATTTCAAAACACCTGTAATGGTAAAGGGATAGGTTTGTAGATCCATGTCAAATTCATAAATGTCGTCATCAAAACCGCCATTCATTCTATTTGAAGTGACGTAACCATGTGATCCCAGCGAATCAAATGCTATTCCAAAATCATCGTAACTGCTGTTCAAAGGATATCCTATATTCTGGGGCTCCGTATATCCGTCCGACTTTACCTGAACTTTATAGATATCGAGTTCGCCCAGACCAGCATGCCCATCTGAAGAAAAATACAACGTACCGTCAGGGTAAAGGTATGGGAATACCTCATTTTGATTTGTATTAATCGCTTCGCCAACATTCCGAGGCTTAGACCATCGGCCGTCAACCCATACCGATACATAAATATCCTTGCCACCATATCCTCCTTTCATATTGGAAGAAAAGAACATCTTTTTTCCTTCCTCGCTAATTGTGACATCGGTGATTGAGTAGTCGCTATTATTAAAAATATATTCATAATCCATTTTCCATTTGCCGTTTTTCAGTGAGGCGAAAAACAATCCCAGATTATGGCTGCTCCCGTCAGCATTCTTTCCCAAAGAGGATACGAAGACCATACTCAAACCTTTATTGTAAAAAGCCGCAGGTCCTGTATTTAATTTAGAGCTTAACGTCTTGGCAAACCGATTGGGTCGGTCAGAAAACGAATTGATTTGTGTTGCCGTATCGGTCACCAATGATATTGCATAGAGCTGGTAAAATGGTTCATTTGATTTTCCATTCACGGTTTCAATTAGTTTTACTTCCCTTCTGTTTGACGTAAATATAATTTTACTTTGATAAGGCACAGGACAGAGTTCACCAAAATTTGTATTGAACTTTACAGGTCGAATGGCATAATGTGCAGAGTCTTCATATAGATATTGTAGATTATTGAGGCGCCAGATTTTCTTTGCTATTAACTCATTATCCGGTTCATGCTCCAGACATCGTTTATAAAAGTCAATGGCAAGTGTATAATTTTGAAGAGCGGTCTGTGCCTGAGCATAGTAGTATAAATCCAGTTGAGATAAAGAATTACTCTTCGCTCTGATCGCTGCGTCATAGGTTAAAATGGTTTGTCTATACTCTTTCACCCGATAATAGGATTGTGCAAGCTTCACCCGGATAGCAGGATCATCTGAATTCTTAGTCAGCGCTTTTTTATACTGCTCAATTGCCTCTGCATAATTACCCTCCGAATAATTCTTATTCGCCAACTTAAACGGATCCTGTATAACTGAAAAAGCAGTAGTCTGACACATACCATTGTAGGTGCAAACCAAAGATCCAATTAACAATAGTAACCATCTCACCTTCTTCACGTAATTTATCTGGGCGATGAAACGCTTTTTTTAATGTTGTGAAACTGATAATTGACCATCAATTCATTTGAAGCACTACTCATTTTGGCCGCATACTTCACTGGATAGTCATACGCGTAGCCAAGCTGAAACTGCCTTGTAATTTGAAATTTGAAAAGGATATCAATCGACTCGTTTCTGCGATAAGACAATCCCCCTGTAATTATCTTTTGGTAAATGAAATTAAGGTTAAGATCAAAAGACAAAGGGAGATCAGGAAAATACTTGATCATTATGCCTGGCTCCATTTCGAATGACGCGCTAAGTCTAAATCGATAGCGCGAATTTGCAAGCAAATTAAGTCTGCGAATGTTGATAGATAGTGTGTCATTCACTTCAACTGCTTTAGAAAGCAAGTCAGGAGCCGACAATCCCAATTGAAACCTGGAGCTTTTAAAATAGATGCCGGCACCGAAACCAAGCATCGTTTCATTAATGGAGCTAACCAATTTCGGATCGTTGCTGTTACCTGACAGCGAAGCATAATCCGATTTTAGATTGGTCACACCGATCTGAAGGCCCATTGCCAAGGTTGCCCGCTCACTTATTGCAATTCGATAAGCATAATTTGTTAATGCACTTAAATTTCGATGTATACCAATCTTGTCATTTATGATGGTGAGCCCTACTCCTATGTTTTTATTTTTAACCAAGGTATGCGCTGAAAAGCTTTGGGTGGCGGGAGCGTTCTCAACTCCACTCCACTGATTCCGGTTAACAAACGTTAAGCTGAGCACTTCATCTGATCCTGCATACGCAGGATTAATAACCAGATTATTATACATAAATTGAGTAAACTGGGGAATCTGCTGTGCTGAGGCTGAAAATACAACGACCGCCATAGACAGGATAACAAGGATTCCTTTTAAATTAAATGGAGTTGAAATCTTCATGCTACTGAATCACTTCAAGATAACCATTCTTCCTAACTACGGAATCCTGTAACCGAATCTCGATAGAATAAAAGTAAGTTCCAGTAGGAACTTTTGTTCCATTTTTATTCGTGCCATTCCAAACAATATTTTCATTGTCATATTGAGTGGCGGCATAAATTTTATTACCCCACCGATCGACAACCAGCACTGTATTATTGACAAAATTTTCAATATTGGTAAGCACCCATTTGTCATTTATACCATCTCCGTCCGGAGTCACTACTTTGCTGATCGCAAACAGAGCCTCCGGTTCCAGCACATTAACCTTTAGCATACACGTTGCTGAACTCCCTGTATCGTCCGTAAATTCGTAAATCACAGAAGTGGTTCCAATAGAGAACACAGTCCCTGGCTCGTGTGATTTTTTCGTTGTTAACGTTCCGCATTGCTGAGACGCTTCAGGTTCGCCCCAAGTCACAGTCGCTTCACCATTTTGATTTGCATTTATCGTAATTTCATCAGGACATCCCGTTAGCACTATCTCATTTGGATTACTTACTATAACATTGAAAGTGCAGATCGTTACATTTCCCTTTAAGTCTGTTGCGGTATATTTTATCTCTGTAGTCCCAATGGGAAATGCCTCACCTGGGTTATGATTTGAAGAAAACGTGATAGAGCAATTGTCCGAAGCCGTGGGAGAAGTCCACGAAACTACCGCATTACACGAACTAATATCCACGGTAGCCTCAATATCGGATGGACATCCTTCAATGATAGGGCTAGAGTTATCCACTACTATGACATTAAAAATACAAGTTGAAACGTTTCCTGTTCCATCCGTGGCGGTATAGGTAACGGCAGTAGATCCCAATGCAAAGGTTTCACCTGAATTATGGGTACTGGTAAGCGAAACCGTGCAATTATCTGTAGCCGTTGGGGCAGTCCATGTTGCGATGGAATTACAGTTTGAATTGGCAGAAACCGTAAAGTTATTTGGGCAGCCTGTAATTACAGGCTTTGTAATATCCTTCACAGTAACCGAAAATGAACAGAGAGAAGTATTTCCATAAGCATCCACAGCTGTGTATACAACAGGAGTGCTTCCAAGAGGAAAAATCTCTCCAGAGGCATGATCACTTGTAAAACTTTCCACTGAACAATTGTCTGATGCAGTAGGTACGGCCCAGGTTACTGAAGTTGAACAAGCAGCACTTGGAAGATTGGCTATAATATTAGTCGGGCAATTCGAAATAACAGGCTTTACATTATCCATTGAGACTGTAGCACAACATAATGAACCACCATTCTTACTTTGTCCTGCAACAATAGTAAAACTCCCAAAGACATCTCCGATATACACTGGCGTTCCGCATACACTGCTTATGGTAGCATTCAGCGTAATACCTATCCGCACCTCAATGTTAGGTCCCACAAATTTTTGATTAGCAAGAGAACCTGTAAATGTAAATGAGGCCCCAGGGTTAACAATTGCTGAAAAGACATTACCCATTTGATCAGAGGCCGTAACTGAACTTGCCGCAGATCCATTAAACTTTAGAGTTAAGCTTATAAGGCCTCCGTTGCAAGCTCCGCAAGTATTGATTTTCGGGCAATCACAACCTTGCCCTTCAGCGCAAATGAACGCGAAGACGAATACACCACACAAAGAAATAACCCTCAAGAATAAGGAGTTCTCCTTTAAAGACTTCATATGAGCAACTATTGTCTGCAAAAAGTGGTCAAGCATTCACATTCCAACCCTCAAATATAATCATTTTGGCTATGCATTCAGCCATTGAATCCAACAGGCAAGCAACACATTTCATCTCTTAGTCACCTATGTAATGAAACAAGGATTTATAAATAGAATGCTAGCTTATAAAACCTGAATCAGCATTTCTAAAACCGATCGTTTTTCCTAAGGATACATTGGGTTCAGGTCTGCGTCCTTTACCTTCACTCCCGTCCTTCAGTTTTTCTTCATATTTGTTCATCATGTCTTATTCTTAAATAAAGCTTGTCTTATCGTTTTAATAGCACCTTCTCTGACTTTTATAAAAGTGATGAATTTTTACTTTCGTATGCCGTTTGGAGATTGCTTAAGAAACGGGAATATAAATATTAAACGTTGCTCCTTTATTCAGAGCACCCGTAGCAGAAATAAAACCATTATGATTATCAACTGCTCTTTTAACAATAGCAAGCCCTATCCCAGTGCCTGCATATTGTGCAGTGCCATGAAGTCGTTGGAAAACTTCAAAAATGCGATCCTTGTGTTCAGGGTCGAAACCAATTCCATTATCCGAAATAGAAATATGCCAATAGTTCACTTGAGGAGAAAGCTTAGCTTCATTAAGCTCCATTCCCAAACCCATTGCACTCGCAATAATAATATGAGGCTTTACATCGGGCTTTGAAAATTTAAGAGCATTACTAATCAAATTATGTAAGATTTGGCGAAACTGGAATGGGATTATTTTTATAATACATAAATTCGCAGCTTCAATTAACACTTTCCTTTCCTCGATTACTTCTCTTAATTCATTTTTTACTTCCTCAATAATTTTATTGAGATCCGTTGCTTCAAATTGACGCTCGGCAATGTTGAGTCGCGAGAATTCAAGTAAATCATTGATCAGTAATCGCATTCGGGATGCCGCGGATTGCATCCTTTCTAAATACCCTTTAGCCTTTATTGATAACGTCTCACTTTCAACATCTAAAAGCCTGCTGGATAAAATTTGAATTTTGCGCAATGGCTCCTGTAAATCATGACTGGATACATAACTAAAAGCCTCTAATCCTTCATTTAAAGTAATCAATTCAGCTGCGCGCTTTTCTTTTTCTTTATTTTGAAAGGCGAGTTCTTCGTTGGCCACAATAAGCTCTGCAGCCCGTTTTCCTTTCTCTTTGTTTTGAAAATCAAGCTCTACATTCGCAATGATCAATTCAGCAGCACGTTTTTCTTTCTCCCCGATTTGAAAAGCAAGTTCACCATTGGCAATGATTAATTCAGCTGCTCGCTTTCCCTTTTCCTGATTTTGAAAGGCTAATTCCCGATTGGCTATGATCAGCTCCGCAGCTCTTTTTTCCTTCTCACTATTTTGAAATACAAGTTCCCTGTTTGCGATTACTAATTCTGCAGCCCGCTTTTCTTTCTCGCCATTTTGAAAGGCTAATTCTCCATTGGCAATGATCAGCTCGGATGCGCGTTTTTCTTTCTCTCCGTTTTGAAAAGCAAGCTCACCATTGGCAATCAGCAATTCAGCCGCGCGTTTACCCTTCTCAGCATTTTGAAATGCGAGCTCATCGTTCGCAATGATTAATTCCGATGCGCGTCTTACTTTTTCACCGTTTTGAAAAGCAAGCTCTCCGTTGGCAATGATCAGTTCTGACGCCTGTTTTTCTTTCTCCCGGTTTTGAAATAAAAGTTCACCATTAGTAATAAGAAGTCCTGCAACTTTCTCCAGCTGCAGGGCAAGTTCCAGGTTGGTACCCGTCAACTCCGTTGCTCGATTTTCCTTCTCCGCGATCTGAAAGGCAAGTTCTCCATTTATAACGATTAACTCTGCCACTCTCTTTCTCCGCTCTAACTCTTGAAAAGCAAGCTCCTTATTCGCTATGCTTAATTCTTCTACGAATCTGTTTCGTTCATCATTTTGAAACACAAGTTCCTTGTCTGCAATTACCAATTCAGCAGCGCGCTTGCCCTTTTCTTTCAATTGAAAAATAAGTTCTTCATTAGCAAATGCCAGTTCGGCTGCGCGCTTCGCCTTTTCTGTGTTTTGAAAGGCAAGTTCAGTACGAGCGATTATTAATTCAAATGATCTTTTTTCTTTTTCTCCGTTTTGAAACGCCAACTCGTCATTTGCTATGATTAATTCAGCAGAGCGTTTTCCTTTCTCAACATTTTGAAACACAATCTGCTTAATTGCGAGCTCTAATTCCTGCGTTCTCTTCTCTGCCTCATTTTCCAATTGCACGCCATGCGATTTACTTGCCAGCATGTTTATCTTAAAATTCTCCGCTTCTTCCAATTGAAGCAATACGCTGTCGCGTAGTTTTTGCTCGGAATTTCTGAGGGCTGTTACATCCTGCAACATATTGATTGCGCCCACGATATTTCCATCCGAATTCTTAATGAGTTTCGGATGCGGCAGAACATTAATGCGTATGCCATCAGGACGTTCGACAATAATTTCTACATTGTCTAAAACTACACCACCCCTGAGGGTAACGGCCATCGGACATTCCTCCAATTCCATTGGAGAACCATCCGAGGAATATATTTTAAAGGAACCACACCACTTTGTTTTTCCTATTTGTGGTTCAACACCCCAAAATTTTACGGCAGCCTGATTGTAAAGCCTCACATACCCCGAGGGATCACAAGTATAAACAGGTGCGTGAAGCCCCTCCAGAAATTCATGATAATATTGTTCAGTTTCATCAAGCGCTTTTGCCGGTGTTCTTTGCGTTGCTTCGTTTGCCATGTTAATAGTGCCTGAGGAAAAAATAGATGATGTAACTCCACTAGAGCACAAGAAGCGTGCCCTCGAAAGGCAATGAGGTAATTACTTCTATAGTACTATGCCAATTGGATCAATTATACCTGACGATTGCATTTAATTTTTCGGAGAAATTAAAATCCTCATTTCCAGCTCAAAACACAGGTAAGGGATCAGTGGCACAAAATAAAGTGAGTATGATCTGAATATGCTTTAAAGTAAGAATGTAATGTGATCTGAATACAAAATCCAATAACATAGAAGTATTTCCACAGTGGGTAGAAATGAATTCCACAGTTAGCAGGTTACACCTCAAGGTAAAGTAACTGTAAGCAAAAACGAATTTGAAGGTAGTTTTGGAGTTTGCCAAATCATCAGTATCTTCTGAAATTGATAGTGTGAAGAATGCATTTTAAAACTTCCTTAATTCGATTGATCTACAAATCGCAAATCAATAGTCACTCATTACAAATCGAAAACCACAATTGAGGATTGACCTTTAACTAACAATACTAATGCATCCTATCCCCTCTCCATTCCAACTCTTTCATAATCTTCGCTTCTTCTTTTAGAAATTCACACCAACGTTTCATCACCACTTCTTCGGGCAAATAGAGTTTAGCGAGTTGAATGAAGTTTTTGTAATGACCTGCCTCAGATATCATGAGTTCATAATAAAACATCGAGAGCGATTCGTCCGGAATATTTTTCCACAACATTTTAAAACGCTCGCAGCTTCTTGCTTCAATCAAAGCATTCATTAAAAGTTTCTCCAATAACTGTTCCTCACGACTGCCTCCTTTGCGAATGATTTTCTTCAATTGTATTACATATTCGTCTTTGCGTTGAGGTCCTAGTGTCCAGCCGCGCTTGTTCAGTTCTTCCATCACTCGCTCAAAGTGTGCCCACTCTTCAGCAACAACCGGAGTAAGCATTTCAACCAACTCGGTTCGGTCGTGATGGAGAATGATAAGGGAGATGCAGGATGATGCGGCCTTTTGTTCGCAGTACGCATGATCCACTAAAATATCGCGAATGTTTTTGCCTGCCATATCCGCCCATCGCGGATCGGTAGGCAATTCAAGCCCCAACGTAAATTTATCAGATGCTTTCATTTTTAATCAAAAATTCTAGTCATAGAAAGACCAATCCACACCAAAGTCTAATGTATTGCGCACACCTGGGTAGTTCGGTGTTGGCATGTATCCTTCTCTGGTAAAGAGTTGAATAATGTTGTTATACTTCACAAAGATTCTGGCCTTCTTAATCCTTCCATTAAAAAAGACATCAACCAACGGGAAGGCCGGTACAAAATAACTTTGCTGCACATAAAACTGTTGTGTTGTGATGTCGTATCCATTCGGAGTGTAGGATGATTGCCAATGTACATCAACACCTGCTTGCATATCGAGATTGCTTTTAAACCACGTATTTTGATAGGCCAACTGTCCGTTTACAAAAAGCTCCGGCACCTGTATCGCATCGTCATCGTTTTTCAATAAGGCTGTATAAATGGTTTGGCTGCTCAGCGTTACATGCTTTAAAAATGTAATCGAAAATTTGAATTCAGGCGCAGCAATCACTTGGGTTCCGGAAGATTGAATGGGAAGCACGTGTTGGTCTTGACCGTAATATCCTCTTTTAAAGAATACATAGTTTGTAAGTGTGCTGAACGTTAAACCCGGAGATATCTCCAGTTTCTTCGTGGTGTAATGCAAGAACCCATTTAACTGTGTAATGTTTACATTTCGAAAATCATGATCCCAAAGATCGTGACTACCGCGATACGCTTGCTGCAAAAAGGAAGGTGCGTATTGCATTTGTTTAAGGGAAGCCTCCAGCCACTTACTTTTTAATTGCGCGTCAATACGATAGTTTCCGGTCTGCATAATTTCTCCCCAGCCTGTCAGTTCGAATACAGAATCCAATTTCATAGAGATTCTCCCTCCAAGATAACTTTCAACACCCTTGGTTTTTGTAAACAATGTGTCTTCTGAGATGTACTTATAATCCATATCATAATTCCGGATGGCATAGTAGCCATTGTAGAAAAGTTTGAGCAAGTTTCCTTTGATTCCAACTTCGTTACGAACCGATTTGAATTTCGCATAGTCATCGGTTAATACACTGTCCACCTCCACATTATCATAATAATCGTTAGGTGATTTCGACAGATCATCTTTAAAGCCATTGCCTTGTTGGTAGCTATCGAAGGTATGATAAATCTGCAGCGCCCTTGCAATTTCATATCGGTGATGAAGGTGAAAATTATTTCGTTTTTCAATACTTGATGCCTCCGTTAACCAGGGTAACGCATCTTTTGAAAAGAAGTCTTTGTATTCGTAAGTCCCCTCGAGCTGAACGCCTCCATACTCATCTACTTCATGCTTATTGTTTCTGAAATTCATAAACAATCGATAGGTACTGTCTTTTGATTGAAAAGCCGTGTGAAAATCCAGGTAAGTTCCCTTCACATTTCGATCGCCTTTCCCTTTGCGTTGTATTTGCTTATCGATTAACAGCACGCGATAATCAAAACCAATATTCCATCGTGGATTAATGTTTCGATTAAACGCAATACGCGTTATTGATTTACCTCTGCCGCCAATGATGATTCGCAGATTGGTATAAGGAGATTTGGTATCGAAATATCTAATATTTTCTGAGTCCCAATACATATCATAAGAATTGAAGCCGGAGCTGGCACCAATCAGATCTGGCGTTTTATAAAACAACGGTTGAATTGCCGTTCCGGTATTGCCCAGATCCTGATAGAGACTATTATTGAATTGAACATAACTGTTTATCCGATGTACATTTTTAATGACGGTGTCAATAGAATACAACGTTGGGCGATTGTAGAAATCATCCAGTTCGAAATAATACTTGGATGTTCGCGGACCATATACCGACTTGGTGGTGTCATCAATAATCTTTGAACCTCTACGGGGGCCTTCATCTGTGTCTTGTCCCTTTGAAATGTTAGAATGCAAAAGACACAAAACCAAAAAAATGGAAATTCTTAAAAAATGCACGGGCAAAAATAAGCGGAGATTGTGGTTCGAACGATTTTGAGTCAAAAAATTTCTATTGAGCACGCCTTACAGAATTTAGGACAAGCTCATCAAAATCCCTTCCATTCTTTATAAACTCGACCTCAATCGGTAAATAAAAAAACGGAAGCCGGTCAATGAATGACTTAAACTCAGGATCATCCAGCTTCACCATATCTTTTTCCGTGGTCAGGAGACTGGCACCAGGATAGCGTTGATGAATTGATTCGATCTTCACAAGATCGCCAATGGAGTATGTATGATGGTCACCGAAATGAACATGCTCTTTCAATTCAAATCCTTGCTTTATATAAGCTAATAAAGGATTAGCTTCAGCAATACCGGTTACAAGGATTACGTCACGACCAAAATCACCTTTTGCATGCCCAATAGGTAGGGCTAATCCATAGTGGATGGTCGCAAAGAATACAGGCTTATCCGCATACTTTCGGATCGACTTTTCGATCC
>JANODK010000115.1:0-13884 GCA_031412655.1 Chryseolinea sp. | reverse complement strand
GCAAAGATTTCATTGCGCATAATTTTGAGTTCAGATTTGGAATATCCCGTGAGACTTGCAGCATCCAAATTCCGTTCGGACACCTGCGGATACTTTCGTCCATTGACGAGACTTCCGTCTTTTTCGAGCAAATAGAAGTTGGTTACTTCCGTAGTAATTTCTTGCTGACTTTCTTCATCCCAATCGGTAGTTGAGTTGGTAACGGTCAACACGTGTTGGTTGGTATCATAGTTGTAGGTATAGTCTTTTCCACCACCATCAGGACCGGATGAGGGATAGGAAGAGCCAACTTCCATATCGGTGACCTTCGTTCCGTCAGGGTTAAAGGAAGCTGCGTAAAGTTTATACATCCCAGGACCTACCGGTATAAAATGAACATAGAGAATAACATAAAAAGGATTGGTTTCCAGAACACCTTTTGTGGTGGCATGGCCGATATTCTCAATTCCTAAAAAAGATTCTACAGCCCATTCGGGTAGATATGTGTCGGGTTGATTAAACAAGTTGATAAAGGAGGCAAATGAACTGGTGTCGGTTGAAATCGTTTCGGGTTGATTATTTACAACATTGGTTATCGATGTACTATCAGATGAACCTTGACTTTCCTTTGATATTTCTGATTTACTTCCTGTAGAGCAGCAAAGCGCAACAAGAGTAGAACTGATGAGAGTAATTCCAGAGAGCAGTTTTTTCATAAAATGATTTCAATTATTCCATTGTTGCATAGCTATATTAGTTTTTCATTAATTGCCTTTGAAACTGCTTCTGTCTGTGAGTGCACATGCAGCTTCTCGTAAATCTTTCGGATATGTGATCGCACGGTATCTATGCTGATGAATACTTCTTCTGCAATCATCTTGTAACTATTGCCTTTGCTTAACGAAGTCAATACTTCTTTTTCCCGGGCGGTCAACTGATATGGATTTTCTGGTGAGGATTTTTGATGCATAGATGCAAGCACCAAACGTGCAATGCTGGGCGACATTGGTGAACCACCATCCAATACTTCTTCAATGGCTGAGAAAAGTTTGGACGAGATATGCTTCTTCAGTAAATAACCTGATGCTCCCGCGCAAAGCGCATCGAACACGTGTTCGTTGTCATCAAATACAGTGAGCATGAGAATGGGTATGTCTCTGTTGACCTTTCTAACAAGCGTTACTGCTTCAATTCCGTTCATGACGGGCATGTCAATATCCATGATCAGCAAATCGGGCTTTAGAATTTGAAGATGATTATTTACTTCTGTGGGATTTTCATAAGCACCCACCAATTTGATCTGCTTATTAAGATGAAGCATTGATTGAATACTTTCGCTCAAAAGTAAATTATCCTCGTACAGTAAAAGGCAGTGAGTCGTCATATACGTAAGTAAAGATCGTCACCCTTTCGATGCGATGCTATCGCATGTTCATGCGATAGGTAATCGCAACTCCATTTCAGTTCCCTCACCCACAACGCTCTTAAGCGTAACGATTCCATTTATTTCTCTGGCGCGTTCACGGAGGTTACGCAGTCCGTTGCCCGATTTGATAGTATGTTCATCAAAGCCCTGTCCGTTGTCTTTTATCGACATCACCAAAGTATGGTCTATCTGGCTCAGTTTTATTTCAATTTTACTGGCGTTGCTGTACTTCGCAGCATTGTTGATGGTTTCCTTAAAAATTAAAAAGAGATTTTTTCGTTTGTCAGAATCCAGTGTTAAACCTTCTGATACTTTTTCGGAAAATTGATAGTCAATATTTTTAGATTCAAAAAGTTCGGTTGAGAATTCGCGCATGCGAATGATGATCTGGCTCATCGAATCGTTGTGTGGATTAATGGACCACACAATATCACTCATATCTTCCATGATGCGCGCGGATTGATCGCCAATGCGCTGAAGGTAATTTTGAGAATTGTCACCTTTCTCAGCAAGCGCTACCTGGCTCAGAATATTAATGCTGGAAAGGGTAGAGCCAATATCATCGTGAAGGTCGCGGGCAATAGTGTTGCGCATGCGTTCTATTTCGATTAATCGCTTGCTTCTACCGATCACCCGGTAGCGGTTTACTACTAAAAACCCAATGATCATAACAGAAATTAATGCAATGACGATGGAGGTAATCAAAAGCTTTTGTCTACTAAGAGCGAGGGCTTGCAGCTCCTTGTCTTTTGCCAGTAATTGAATTTCTCTGTCTTTTTCTTTTACCTGAAATTTTGTTTGCATAGCGGTGACGTCATCATCATATCTCCATTTTACCAGGCTGTCGTTGGCTGTTTTGCTTATTAAGATGTATTTGTAAGCCTTATCCGTTTGCCCGTTACTAGCGTACACTTCGGCCAACAGATCGCTGGTGGTTTGTATCCTGTCTGTGGCATCCAGTTTGACAAATATTGCAAATGCTTTTTCCAGTACTTGGATAGATTCAGGTATGCGTTTTTGTTTTGCATAGATATTTCCCTGGAAGTTCCAGGAAAGAGCCTTAAGCTTTTCGTTGTTTTGCATTTGCGCATACTCCAATGCCTTGTTGGCATAACGTTCAGCCTCCAGGTAATTTCCCATTTCAAAATAAACATCGCTAAGATTCCCGTTAAAAATGCTCAGGTTAGTAATGTCTTTCAGGCTGTCGGTAATGCGTATGGCTTCGCTCTCATTCCGTATAGCTTTGGAAAATTCCTTGAGGCTTTTTTGTACCAGACTAATGTTGTTAAGGACCACGGCAGACATGCGCAGGTTACCCACTTTGCGGTAAAGCTTGGCAGCCTTATCATAGTACTCGATGCTTGACGGGTAGATTTCCTGTTGGTAATAAATGGAACCAATGGTTTGATTTATCCTGGCGCGTACATCATCGTTATTTGTACGGTCTGCATAAACTAACGAAGTATCGCAGTTCTTCATTGCCTGGCTAAAGTTTTGTTGTTGCCGGTAAATGTCGGCCCTGTTTAGATACGCAAGCCCCAGTCTTTTTTCGTCACCAACATGGTGTGCATACCGAAGTGCGATGTCAATATAGTGTAGGGCGCTGTCTAGTTTATCGGAATAAATATATGCCGTAGATACGTTCATATAACAACCGGCAGTTCCTTTATCATAACCCAGTTTTTCTGAAAGTGTAAAACCCTTTTTTCCGTAGACTATTGCCAGTGTTGGATCTGTAAAACGGAGTACACCACTAAGGTTTCGGTAGTGGTTTACCTTGTTAGTATCTTCTGAGGATTTTTTTATCAGGTTAAGAATAGAATCCACTTCAGCGGTTTGCGCTATTACACCCATACACAACCAATGGAGCATTAGAAGGCAAAGGATAAATCTTCTAAGCATTCAAGGTTTTATTTAATTGAATTTGCGGGATGAACAAGCGAATCAGTTTCAGGGTTTTGTGTAAAATTGATAAGCATAAAAAACATAAGTGGAAGAGAAACTGTTTTATACGTAACCTAGCACGCTCAATAGTAGAAACTCATGCGGTTAATTTTTATGGAGATCGTTATAACTTTATAGAAAATATTAACCTGCTTTTATTCGGCTACACATTATGTTTTTCCCAATCGTCAACGCCTGTTACGTTACCTTCAATATTGGTAGGTTGTATTTCTTCTTCTGTACAGGAGGTTACTGAACTTCCGATTAAAACCAGACAGAATGAGAGGAGGAGGATTTTTGTAATTTTCATAACAGGGAGATTTGTTTATAACCAAATATAATGATTGCCTTTTTAAAACTTTACATAACGCAGTATTAAATCTTTTCTAAGTATCTACACGAGTTTCTCATTAATCGCTTTTGATACCGCTTCTGTTTGAGAATGTACGTGAAGCTTTTCATAAATTTTCTTAATGTGTGTGCGCACCGTATCGATGCTGATTTCAAATTGTGCAGCGATGAGTTTGTAACTGTTGCCCTTGCTGAGAGAGGTAAGAATCTCTTTTTCGCGTGATGTAAGCTGGTATGTATTTTCTTGCGCGGGTTTTAGGTGCATGGCATTGATGACCATTCGAGCAATGCTGGGCGACATAGGCGCGCCACCCGCTCGTACTTCTTCTATAGCATCAAATAACTTTGTTGAAATATGTTTCTTCAGTAAATATCCTGAGGCGCCAGCGCAAATTGCATCAAATACATGCTGGTTGTCATCGAACACAGTGAGCATAAGAATCGATACGTTTGAGTTGAATGTTCTTATTTTTTTTACGGCCTCAATGCCGGTCATACCCGGCATATCAATATCCATTAAGATCAACTCGGGGTCATGGTGTTTTACTTGTTCTTCAATATTTAACACATGGCCAAACTCTCCGACAAGTTTTAAGGTATTGTTCTGTGCAATCATGCTGCTCAGACTCTCGCGGAGTAAATCGTTGTCTTCGTAAATGAGAAGCGAAACAGCCATAGGAAGCGTAAATGTTGATCTATAAAATTGACTGATCACTAAATCTATTACAATACCTCAATCATGTGATGGGGATATTCAAATCTAATTGTGTGCCTTTAGTAGGTGAACTTTTCAAATCCAACATGGCATCAATACTCTTTGCGCGTTCGCGAATGTTTCGCAATCCATTGCCGGGCTTTATACCTTCGAAATCAAACCCTTTTCCATTGTCATGAATGAAAAGATGAAGCGCGTTGTCTTTTACTTCAAGTTGAATCGTTACTTGATCAGCCTTACTGTATTTGGCAGTATTGTTAATGGTTTCTTTAAAGATGAGAAATATGTTTTTTCTTACCTGAATATCGAGCGATGCTCCGTTTAATGACTCCTCGCCCAGAAAAGTATAGGCAATGTTTTGGGGTTCCAGAATTTCAGCGGCAAACTCTTTCATCTTTACCATCATCTGTTCCAGTGAATCATTGTTTGGATTGATGGACCACACAATATCGCTCATGCTTTCCATCATCTTTGCTGAATGTTCACCGATACGTTGAAGGTGACCGTTTGTGTTGCCATTACGTTCGTTCATTGCAAGTTTGCTAATGATGTTGATACTGGAAAGTGTAGAACCAATATCATCATGTAGATCACGCGCTACTTTCGTTCTGATTTGTTCCTCAATAAAGTAGCGACCAATCTTTGCACTGCAGATTGTGGCAATTTCTTTCAGCATGTAGAGATGCCAGCGCGAGAAGAAATTTTTTCTGGCGTGTTTCGCTGCAATAATTCCAAACGTTTTTCCCTCGATAATAATAGGCATGATGAGTTCAGAATTCGGGGAAGGATTATCCGCGCCATAGATTATTTTTTGAATCGGTACACCTTCTTCTTGCTTGAGCGAAACCACGCACGAATCGATACCCAACAGTTCGACACAATTTTTAGCAACCGATCGAAATACATCTTCAATGGTGTGCCGATTGTAAAGAGAAGTGGCAACCTGATTTAAAATTTTTTGTGACTGTATTTTTCGTTGTAAACTTAAAATCCAGAACGAGAGAGAAGAACCTGCCACAATAAAAAGCAATACAACGAACCAACTCTCTTTCCAGAAAGGAGGATGGAGGGTAAACGAAATAGAAGCAATATTTTGTGACGTCTTACCGGTGTGATCAACAGCCTTAACAGAGAAAGTATAGCGGCCATCGCTTAGGTTTGTGTAGCGCGCCTGATGATTGTTGTATGCATTAATCCATTGATCATCATATCCTTCTAATTGATAGTAATAGGTAACGTGTTGAGGAAGGGAATAGGTAAGTGCGGAAAACTGGAAGTTGAATTCGTTTTCATTGTATCGAAATGAACTTCCGGACTGGATAAGCGAGTCCCCTTGATGTGCAGCAGTAATAACGATAGGAAAATCAGCAGAAGTAAGCGCGAGACTGTCAGGATGGAATTTCAGAAAACCATTTGAAAGTCCAATCATGATTTCGTTTTTGGCGTTGGAAGAGAACGGTGTATTAAAGTTGGTAAAGGATAAACCGCTGTTGGCATCATATTGTTGAATAATTTCTCCGGAAGGTTTCATACACGTCAGCCCCTTGCTGCTCGCCAACCAAATATTTCCATTGGCATCGGACTGAATGGAATGAATAGTGTTTTCGGGCAACCCATTTTTCATTGAATAAGTTGTGATGGATTTCGTTTGTTGAGAATACTTACTTACTCCACCGGATGTAGTGGCGATCCAAATGTCACCTTGTTTATCTATCGTGAGAGAATTGATCAACGATGATTGAATGGCGCCTGGATCTCTTGTATCGGCTTTGAAGTAGGTGTACTCTTTTGTTTTTAAATCATGTCGGAAAACACCAAAACTAAAGTCGGCAATCCAAACTGCATTATGTTGAGGATCGGAAAGTAAAGTCGTTACCCGATCGACAAATAAGGCGTTAGGATCTTTTGGCAATGCTTTCCAGATATTACTTTTTGGGTTGTAATGAAAGACACCCTGACGAAGGGTCGCAAACCAAAAATTACCTTCAGCATCTTCAATCATATCAACGAAGCGATAATTGTCCGAAGTAGTAGGATATGGAAATAGAGAAAAGGTTTTCTGATGTTCGTCCGAAACAAAAATCGATTCGGCAGTTAACACCCATAATCGTTGACGACTATCTTTTACGATCTTGGTACAAAATAAAAGTGGCTTTCCTTGGATGCTTGAAATTTCCTGGTGCTCGCCCGTTTGTCTATTCAATCTGATCAAACTGTTTTTCGAATACGAACTGATATAATAGGTATTGCTCCGCTCATGATCCAATACATAAAAGACAGAGCCGGCTATGGATTGAGAAATGTCTGGAAAAACCCGAACGAATGGAAAAATATCCAGATGACTATCGTGGATACTAACGCCCGAAGATGCACCGATCCATGCAATACCTTTATCCTGAAAGACCGCACTTACTTTTTCATGTTGAAGCGTAAATGTATTTTTTTCGTCTTGCGGAAGAACGTTCGCTTCCTCTTTCAGTTTATCGACTACCCACAATCCGTTAAGCGAAGGTAATAGTGCGGTTGAAGTTGATTTTAAATTTGGAATTATTGAATTTGTATTTTGTTTTATCGAACGGAGATTCTGGTTTAGAATGTCGTAGACATATAAACTTCTTTGTCCGAAATAAATTCGCTGCAGCACGCTGTCATAATGCATACCAATAAAGTCTTCCGTTGTATCGCCACCATGATGTTGAAACGTATTCGTTTTGATGTTAAAGCTGAACAAACCTAATGTGGTGCCGAGCCAGAGTTCGTGATCCGATTTGCGGATAATCTTTTGTATCGATTTATACGCAGCGTTTTGCTGTGGCAGCATTGTTTTCACAAATTTTTGCCAGGGTAAGTAACTAAACTCTTTTTGTGCCGGATCATAGTAGCACAAATCCCGCACATCAAGCGCCAGCCAAACTTTTCCGTTTTGATCAATATGTGAATCCCAAATCAGGCTACTGGCTATTCTTGATTTATTCTGACTCGCTCCATCCTCATCCGGTGTGAAAACGTAAAGACTATCGTTATTGGGATTGATAACGTTTAAACCACTCCAGGTCGAAACCCACAATCGACCTTGTGAATCTTCTTCAACGTCATTAATGTGTTCATGAGAAAGGGAATGTATAGTTTGTCCAGGTCGATAGATTTGAAAGGTATGTCCATCATATCGATTCAATCCGTTTTCAGTTCCAATCCACATAAAGCCGGAATGGTCTTTCATGAAGCAGGTCACTCGATTATCCGAGAGGCCATGAAACTCCGAAAGCTTTTCGAAATGGTAGGTCTGTGCAATACCTATCGCAGGCAGCGCGCACCATATCATTACCAGATTTCGTAAAGCAGACTTCATCGTTTTTCAAGATAGCAATAATTAGAAAGAGATAAATCAACTTGGTATATTGATGTACTAAGGTTTCAATGTTTTCCTTAGTTTTGCGTTAATCAGTTCAATGGCACAAAATACCTATAAGTCAAATACATTTAAGAAACCCGAGAAGGAGAAGAAGAGCAAGGCAAGTGGCTCAGGCAAGTCCACCTTTAGTTTGGCATTTCTGAAAGATCCGCGCTTTAAGTTGGCGTCTGGTTTTTTCCTGATGATCGTTTCGGTCTATTTATTTCTCGCACTGTTCTCCTACCTATTCAATGGCAAGGCCGATCAAAGTGTGATGGAAGCCTTGAGCGATTCATCCATGTCTGATTCAGGAAGGGAAGTTGATAACTGGTTGGGCCTTTATGGTGCTATCACCTCTCATTATTTTATCTTCAGATGGTTTGGCGTTGCAGCGTTTTTTATTCCTCCATTTTTGTTTGTGGTCGGATTTAAAATTGTGTTCAATCGCGAATTACTTCGGATATTTTCCTATTCTATATTCTCCATTTTTTCAGGTGTGTGGCTTTGCTTGTTGCTCGGCTATATGACTATGATTAATGAGGGCGTGAGCGAGTGGAGTTTCCTCGGAGGCGGATTCGGGTATCAACTGGCTGTACTTAGCGATGCCATGTTTGGCTGGGGAACATTTTTGATTTTGATTCTTTCACTCTTCGTCTTTATTGTTTTCTATTTCAACGTTACGTCAATCCCTGCCTTTAATATCCGTGATCCCAAACCAATGGGTAACGATGCGCTGGAAACAGACGAGCAGGTTGATGGAGATGGAATAGTTCCTACCTATACCGATGACAAAGACAATTGGCCAATTGAAACTGTCGAAGGTGCTTTAATGCCGGAAGAAGTTGTATTGGTAAAACCTCCTGTTCAAACAGTGAGGCCTCCCGTACACGAATTAAAACTGGAGGTTCAACAACCAGAAGTAAAAACAGAACCTCCTTTTATTATTGAGGAACCGCTGGATACGGATAAACTTGCAGATCAATTAGTTCAGGAAAGTGGATTGTATGATCCGACACTCGACTTAAGTGGTTATAAATTTCCTACACTCGAGTTACTGAATGAATATGATACCGGAAAAGCAGGTGTATCGCAGGAAGAACTCAATCAGAATAAAGATAAAATCGTAGAGACGCTGGTCAACTTTAAGATCGGCATCCAAAGCATTAAAGCTACCATCGGTCCGACCGTAACGCTCTATGAAATCGTTCCGGATGCCGGAATCAAAATTTCGCGTATCAAAAATCTGGAAGATGATATTGCTTTGAGTTTATCGGCTCTTGGTATACGTATCATCGCACCAATCCCCGGTAAGGGAACCATTGGTATTGAAGTACCGAATAAAAATCGCGAGATGGTGAGCATTCGTTCGGTGTTTGCTTCCGCGGCCTTTGCGAAGACGGATAAGGAACTTCCTGTGGTAATGGGCAAGACTATTTCCAATGAAGTTTTGGTAATCGATCTGGCCAAGATGCCTCACTTACTTGTAGCGGGTGCTACCGGACAAGGTAAGTCAGTGGGGTTGAATGTTATTCTCGCCTCTCTATTATATAAGAGACATCCATCACAATTAAAATTTGTGTTGGTCGATCCGAAGAAGGTTGAAATGTCGTTGTTCAGTAAGATCGAGCGACATTACCTCGCGAAACTTCCGAACAGTGAAGAAGCCATCATCACCGATACAAAGAAAGTAGTGCATACGCTCAACTCGCTGTGTATCGAAATGGAAAATCGCTACGAAATTTTGAAAGATGCCGGAGCAAGAAATTTAAAAGAATACAACACTAAATTTATTTCGCGCAAGCTTAATCCCAAAGAAGGTCATCGCTTTTTGCCTTACATCGTTTTGGTGATTGATGAGTTGGCCGATTTGATGATGACGGCAGGTAAAGAAGTGGAAACTCCAATCGCTCGTCTCGCTCAACTCGCACGTGCTATCGGAATACATTTGGTAGTGGCAACACAACGTCCTTCCGTGAACGTAATTACCGGTGTTATTAAAGCAAACTTCCCTGCACGTTTGTCTTTTAGAGTTACATCTAAAGTAGACTCGCGCACTATTTTAGATTCAGGCGGAGCCGATCAATTGGTTGGACAAGGAGATATGTTACTTTCGAATGGATCAGAAGTTATGCGTATACAATGTCCTTTTGTAGATACACCTGAGATCGAAAGAATCTGTGAATTTATTGGCTCACAACGCGGCTACTCTTCTGCCTACATGTTGCCAGAGTATGAAGGCGATGATGAGGGAGCAAAGAATGATATTGATTTATCGGATCGCGATGCTTTATTTGAAGAAGCTGCCCGGTTAATTGTGATGCACCAACAAGGAAGCACTTCCTTAATTCAGCGCAAGCTCAAACTGGGGTATAATCGCGCAGGTAGATTAATTGACCAACTAGAGGCAGCCGGAATAGTTGGTCCGTTTGAGGGAAGCAAGGCCCGGGAGGTACTGATAAAAGACGAAATGAGTTTGGAACAATTATTGACTTCTTTGAAAGAAAGACACAACCAATCTTAACTTTGCGCCACCTTTAAGTCTAAAACCTAATGAAGAATTTGATTTTCGCCTTTCTAGGCCTTTTTATCGCATTTTCAGCCTCCTCTCAGTATGACCCAAAGGCATTAACTATATTAGATGCCATGGCTAAAAAGTACAAAGCCATTCCAGCTTTTGAGGCTAATATTTCCTATACACTCACCAACGATGTTGAAAAAATAAATGAAGAGTTTAAGGGTAAAATCACCGTAAAGGGAGACAAATATCGCCTGGTGTTGCCTGAGCAAGAGGTAATCAATAACGGTGTTACCATCTGGACATACCTTCCTGAAGCGAAGGAAGTAAACATTGATAATTATGATGCAACATCGGAAGATGTAAACCCTTCTAAGATTTACGAGATTTATAAGAAGGGTTATAAATACCTCTACATTCAGGACAAAACAGAGGCGGGTGTAGTGTGTGAAGAAATTGATTTAGTACCTGAAAAAAAAGATGCCCAGTATTTCAAGATTAAAATGCTCATCAACAAAAAAGATAAGAGCATAATTAATTGGACGATGTTCGACAAGGGCGGTAATAAGTTTAAATACAGCATTACTAAATTTAATCCTACCGTAAAAGTTGAAGATACCTTCTTTGTATTTGATACAAAGAAGTATCCGGGTGTTGAAGTGATTGACCTGCGGTAGTTATTCGTTAATTGTTAATAGTTAATGGTTGTTTGATTAAACAATTTAAATTTCATTAACTGAATGAGACGCTTCAGCCCATTAACAATTAATGGATAACCGATAACTTTGCTTCCATGAATCGTGCGCAGCTCTTCGAACAAATCCAGAAGAAAAATTCCTACCTCTGTGTAGGGCTGGATACGGATATTGAAAAAATACCGAAACATCTTTTAAGTACATCCGACCCCATCTTTGAATTCAATAAACAAATCATTGATGCCACGCATCAGTATTGTGTGGCTTACAAACCTAACGTTGCTTTTTATGAAGCATTAGGACCAAAGGGTTGGGAAAGTCTACAAAAGACACTCGATTACATTCCGAAAGATATTTTCACTATTGCCGATGCCAAGCGTGGTGACATTGGCAATACTTCATCGTTGTATGCGAAAGCATTTTTTCAACAAATGAATTTTGATTCCATCACGGTTGCTCCATACATGGGTGAAGATTCAGTAAAACCATTTCTGAAATTCAAAGACAAGTGGGTGATCCTGTTGGCACATACATCCAATCCCGGTTCAAGTGATTTTCAATTAATTGAATCTGTTGTAACAGGAAGGAAGTTATATGAAGAAGTAATCTTGAAAGCGCAACAATGGTCAACACCCGATCAACTGATGTATGTTGTTGGCGCTACTCAAACTGAAAAACTTCAAAGCATTCGAGCTTTGGCTCCTGAACACTTCTTTCTGGTTCCCGGCATCGGTGCTCAAGGAGGAGATTTAGAACTAGTTTCCAAATACGGCATGAACAAGCAATGTGGCCTGCTGGTCAATTCAGCCCGCTCTATTATATACGCTTCATCCGAAGCCGATTTCGCCAATCGCGCAGGCGAGGAGGCGCTGAAAGTTCGGCAGCAGATGAAGGGGTATTTAGATGGGATGTAGTTCGCATTAAATTTTCTTGCTAGTAAAATAACAACTCCCCCGGTAACGTTCGGCAACATGTATTTGTGAGTTGAAAAGGAATGTTTACCTTTTTAGAAACAATAGTTAAAATTCCAGTTTATAAATCAATCCAATCGTATGAGGTACTTAATATTTGTTCTGATTTTATTGGTGATTTCATGTGGTACGAAAGAGAGTAGAGCCCCGGAAATGGTGTCATCATTGGCAGCACCTCCTCAGGTGTCGAGTAATGATCAAACTTCAAATAAGACAGAACAAGATCAAAGTAACTATATTATAAAAACAGCCGGCTATAAATTTCAGGTAGAGGATGTAAATAAGAGTACAAAGACGGTTCAGGCGCTAGCAGCCAAGTATCAGGCTTTTATTGCCGATATGAATTTGATTACTACAAGCACAGAGGTTACCAATAATTTGATCATAAGAGTTCCTTCTAAGAACTTCGAAACCTTGCTTGAAGATTTAGGTAAGGAAGCTATCTTCACAAACTTCAAAAGAATTTCTGCTGAAGATGTAACCGAGGAATTTGTTGACATTGAAAGCAGACTCAGAACAAAAAAGGAAGTTCGTGATCGTTACATTGATATTTTAAAAAACAAAGCAAAGACTGTCGAAGATGTATTAAAGGCCGAAGAACAAATAAGAATTTTACAGGAGGAGATTGAAGCAAAAGAAGGCAGACTAAAATATTTACAGAGCCGGGTTGCACTGAGCACTATAAACCTGGAGATCTATCAGAAAGTGGATTATCAGGAAACTCCGGATACATATCAAAAGCCCTATGTCGCCAAAATCAAACAAGGATTCTCAAATGGTTGGGATATTGTCAAAAACCTCCTCTTGGTGTTAATTAACATTTGGCCAATTGTTTTAATCGGGGTGCTAATCTATTTTGGACGAGGTTGGATAAAGCAAAAGTTAATGAAGAAGTAGGAAAACCTTCTAAAATTTGAAGGCAGCCTTATCCAGCAGCAATTATATTTGGGCAGCCCTAACTTTTTTGCTTAGTTTTAGTAAAAAGAAAATGGTAATAGAACGGACAACCAAAAATAAGCTGACCATTACACTTTCATCTTCAATTGATAGTTTTGGGTTGCAGAGGCTTATTGATTATGTAAAGTATCTGGAGTCTACTTCAAAAAGCAAAGCCAAGCAGTCGGATGTCGACAAACTTGCTGATGAAGTAAATGCCTCATGGTGGGGTAAAAACAAGAAGCGATTTATTAAGTGAAAGTAATTGTTGACGCCAATATGGTATTTAGCGGGATACTAAATACAAAAGGAAAATTGGCGACATTCTAATTAATTCTTCGGGTCTCATAGAATTTATTGCTCCCGATTTTTTACGAAAGGAGATTCGTAAACATCACAATCGATTAGTAGCTATTTCAAAATTACCTGTTGAGCAAATCGTTGAATCTGAGTTTCTAATTTGTAAAGACATAAAGTTTATTTCTGAAGAGCTGATTCTTGAGTCAAATTGGAGAATCGCATTTGATTTGGTGAATGATGTTGACGAGAATGATGTTCACTATGTGGCTTTTTCTAAACAATTTCAATTAAAGATTTGGTCTGGTGACAAGAAACTAGTGAAGGGATTGAGAAAGAAAAGCTTTGAAAGGTTCATCACTACTGATGAGCTTTATATATTTCGTGAAGAATTAAAACGAAAAAAAAGTGGTAAGAGTAAGAAATAAGTCGCAAGCCTCTATTATACCAATTTTGTTAGCCGTAGATCATTGACATTCACTTGTAAAAGTTGTAACTAGAATTACTAAATTCTATTTCCGATGTCTGAATCGTTTATCCATTACCTCTGGCAATTCCAGTATTTTTCCAAGCACAATTTACTAACCACTCAAGGCGAAGAAATCGTTGTCTTTCATCCGGGCTTTAAGAACTCGCATGCTGGTCCTGATTTTTATCAATCGCG
>JANODK010000114.1:0-34875 GCA_031412655.1 Chryseolinea sp. | reverse complement strand
GTCAAGGCGATCCTTCCGGATCGCCTTTTTCATTTCTATTCCTGAATTAACGGGAAAATAATTTTACAGCTCGTGCCCTCACCTTCCTTGCTGCTAATCTCCAACGATCCAAGATGAACCTTCACGATGCGATCGACCAGTGCCAGCCCCAGTCCTGATCCGGAAATTACACCTACGTTTGTCGCACGCACTAAAGGAGTTCGGATTTTATCCATATCCGATGCCGGAATTCCAATACCGTAGTCTTTCACCTGGATAGTGCCTTCATCATTATTCTTAAAAAGACTCATCTCCACAGTGTCGGTGGAATATTTTAAAGCATTATCGACAATGTTTTGAATCGTCATGGCAATAAGTAATTGGTTTCCATGAATTATGATTACCTGATTGGAAGGTTGTAAAATAATTTGTCGTGATGGAAAGCGGGCTTGAAAACTGGTTACGATTTCACTTACCAAACCCGTAAGCTCAACAACACCTTTCTCCGAATTATCCACTCTTTCTTCCAGCCGTGTAAGCACTAATAATCCATGTGTGGTCTTCTCCAGTTTTTCTGCTTCCTGCATCACCACCGAAAGTGTACGTTGATATTCTTCGGGCTGACGTGCTCGCGTTAACGCTAATTCAACTTCGGCCATAATCGCGGTAAGCGGAGTCTTTAACTCGTGTGATGCATTTTGAACAAATCGCTTTTGCGTGAGGAAGGAAGCTTCCAGGCGTTTTAGAAGTTCGTTAAAGGTTAGAATGAGTTCATCAATTTCATCTGGCTTTTCAATTGTATTTCCTGGTTTTGTGAACGGCACGCGGTGACTTAAATTTTCAACTGAAATTTTATTCACTTCGTCCACCACATGGGTAACAGGCTGCAAGGCTTTTCTGGAAAAAAACAATCCGGCATAATAGGCGAGCAGTAAACTGATTAACCATCCACCGATGATGGTCTGTAACTCGAAATTTAATTTTCGTTGCCCGTAAACATCTTGAGCCGTAACAAATACAAAATGCTCTTTACCGTTAATAAAATGAACCATACCCACTGTACTTAAATCGCCTTCATCTATGGAGAATGATTTCTTCCGATGTAAAGCTGTGAGCCATTCTGATGGAATTTCATTCCGGCCACGATTCAGTATTATTTTATTATCGCGATAAATAACAACAGCAGGTTGAACAAGACCAAATGTATTGATCTGATCTAATGTTAATCCGGAAGTTTGCTTGGTAAAGAGCAGTGTTTCTAATTCCGTTTGCTGATTGAGGCGTGTGATGAAATCAGCATGTACAAATCCACTGGTAACAAAATAAACGAAGGTGAGAATGGCACCGGTTAGAAATCCGCTGATGATGGTAAACCGAATTGCTAATCGCTGACGTATTTTCACAAATCAGGAAGTTTTAAAACATAACCAAAACCGGTAATGGTGTGGATGAGTTTCGGATTGTAATTTTTATCAATTTTATTTCGAAGGTAATTGATGTACACATCAATAAAATTAGTGCCTGTTTCAAAATTCAAATCCCAAACCGCCTCTGCAATTTCCAATCGCGACCGCACCTTACCTTTATTCCGCGCCAAATATTCAAGCAATGAAAATTCTTTCGCTGTAAGTTGAATGATTTTATCACTTCTTCTTACTTGCTTGGCATCAAAATCAATAACTAAGTCCGCTATGATAAAACGGTCTGATGATTCACTTTTATGTGTATCAACAACTGGAGCAGATATTGGAAATTTCTTTCTGCGTGTTAGTGCTTTTACCCGAGCATACAATTCATTAAACCGAAATGGTTTTGGCAGATAATCATCCGCTCCCGATTCTAGCCCCAGCACAATGTCATCGCTCATACTGAGAGCGGTAAGCATTAGCACAGGAGTCTGATCATCTTTTTCGCGAAGTCGCTTACACAGTTCGAGTCCATTGAGCACAGGGAGATTAACATCGAGAATAATCAAATCGTACACTCCATTTTGTGCAAGGCGCAATCCGATTTGTCCATCATAAGCTACATCAGCCTCATAGCCTTCTTCTACTAAGCCCCGCTTCAGAACTTCGGCCACGTTGAGTTCGTCTTCTACAATCAGAATTTTCATAAACTCAAAGAAACAGTATTAAAAACGACAGCACAATGGAATCGTTAAATTCTAATCTCACTTTAACAAAGCGAATAACTACTTCAGCAGGTGCAGCCAGCTCTTACAGGTGGCATGTCCCTCAATGGTTACCTCATAGTAATAAACGCCCGGTGCCAATCCTTCGCCAGACCAGTCATACTGATAATCATTGGTTTCAAAAACTTTACCACCCCAGCGATTAAAAATTGATAGTGAAACCTTATAACCAAAATCAGAAGGCGTTATATCAGATTGTTCTCCGTATTGAACTGAGAATACGTCATTATCTCCTTCTTTTACACTGGGTGTAATAACATTGGGGAGCAATAAGGTAAACACAGGTGTAGGCACAATTTTTTCAGAAACACAAAACTCATTCACACCTACAAGTTTAACAGAGTACAATCCATCCTGCTCATATTTATGAGCTTGTTCTTCATTGTCACTTGTAACTCCATCACCAAAATCAAAGAACATGCGATCACCCGGATGTAAACTATCCGTTTGATTTTTTACTTGCACAAACGGCCGACCTATACAATCTGAAAAACGCATCAGTTCAAATTCCGGATTGATGGTAGGTATAGCATTAATCAACACCGAGTCTTGATGAATGCAACCATTTGATTCAGTAATGGTGACATAATACCAGGTTGTATCTTTCGGTATTATGGGTGGTTCTGCATCACTGGATTCAAATGAACCATCTTCGCTTTTCCAAAAATAAAATTCACCTCCACCGGCAAACAATGTGTATGGTGTATCCAAACACAAATCATCATCGTCTTGTACTTGTGTGTCAGTCGGCAAAACATCAATAAGGGTTGTTGCTACATCTCTTCCAATGCACGTGTTCTCATCAATAGCCGTTAAGGTAACGGTGTATTTTCCTATTGACTCATATCCATGCGTAATGTTTTTTCTATTGGCTGTGACTGTGGCCGTTCCATCACCAAAGTTCCACTCATAAATTTCACCTCCAACGCACAGGTTCTGAAAAACAATACTGTCGGGGAAACAAATTTTATTTAATCCAGGCATATCCAGTGTTACAGAATTGGTTTGCAACCCTGCCTTAAGAGAAGAGAGATCAAACTTAAATGCTGCGTTATTACAATTTCCGCTTTTATTGATTCGAGACCATGCTGTTGGTGTTGTGGGAAAATCAGAAGTGGAAGGGGAATCAAAACTTCTGCGACAACCTGAACATACTGCGTGGTAGACAATACCGCCCTTATCAAACCGACTGGTACCTCCATCAACATGGGTGAGTGATGTATTACCTCCCATGTAAGTTGCATATAAGAGGTCAGATGCATCTGCTGTAAGTACAATAAAATAAAAATCAGAGCCACTGGTTGTGCTCTGAAACGCATCAGATGTTATCGGCATACCAAAAGTATTGCTCTGCCAGAACCCGCGATTAATGTTAATTCCACCTCCCCAACCAGTCATGTATAGATTATTGCACTCATTCACTAAAAATGCTGTGGGGGAAATATTGGGGACACCATCACCTGATCCAAACACAGTAGAAAAACCGAGCGTAGAAAGTGAGCTGTTAAACTTTTGAACAAACTGTCCGCTATTTGGATTGTGATAAACATTTTGTGTTACCGGAAAATCTCCAGAGGTTTGACCATATACATAAACATCTTCCCCTGAATTGAGATCAAGAAAATAAATCTGATCAAACGAGGGTGTGCCGGTATAAGTAGCGAAATCAATTTTATTACCGCTGTTTTTGATTTTTGCAATCCACCCATCTGCGTCACCACTCAACGTATCCTGATAACATCCTACCGTACTTGGAAAATCGATACTGGTTGTTCCGCCTGCTATGTAAATGTCATTACTATTTGTCAGCTTAATTGTGTGTGAAGCATCTGTTCCTTTTCCACCTAAAAATGCTGACCACTGTAACTGGGACAATTGCTTATCAAATTTTAAAACGATGGCATCTGTTTCACCACCATTATAAGATGTATCAAAACTATTGACTGCTGGAAAATCAGATGATTGTGTTACCGAACTAATGTACACGTTGCCTGCCTCATCCGTGATAATATCACCACGCAATTCATCGCCATAATTTTTAGTGAGAACTCCCTCGGTTGAGTTTAGTCCATCATTTGATTTTCCGCCTAAAAAAGTGGATGATAATAATTGGCTTCCGTCTTTGCTGATACGGGCTATGAAAATGTCAGAACCTTTTGTAAAACGTAACACGTGATCTACTAAAGTTCCACCGTTAAATGATGTATCGTAAGCATTAAACGATACAGGAAAATTCTTTGAACTTGTAGTTCCCAACACCATTAGTTCCTGGTTTGCGTTCATAATTAAACTATGAGGAGACTCAGATTCACTTCCTCCTAAATATGTAGCATACAACATTTGTTGTCCTGATGAATCATATTTCAAAATAGCAACATCATACAATCCACCATAAGCTGTTTGAAAGACACCCGGTGTTGCCGGGAAAAAACCACCTACGTTATTGTGATTTGTAATACCGGTAGAATATAAATTTCCTTTTTCTCCAGGTGTAGCTGAACTTCCCCAATTATCGGCAGTAGATCCTGAATACGTAGAGAAAATTAAAAGCGGGTCGATGATCAGTTCATAACATGCATCATACCCTTGCGGAAAATAAAAGGAGAGTTGGTTTCCGCTTAGCCGAAATTCACAATCAACATTCACTGTTCTTCCATTGATAATTTGATACGCCAAGGGACGCTGTTCAATAATATCAACCAAGTCGGTTCGGGCATAAAGGTTTCCATTTTCCAATGACAACTCCTTGGCGCCCAGGTATTCTATTATAATAGGCGATGGATCAGCACCCGGAGCAACAATAAAATCATACTTGGCATGTTCTCCTGATGAATACACTTTCATGTCAACACCAGAATAAAGAGAAGGATAAATAAAACCATCATACGCAAATGCCTTTGACGCCCAATGCTTTTCATCACTACCTAAAAAATAATTATAGTATTCGCTCGATTGACCAAACGGCATTGGAATAACATTTCGGTTTGAACCATTAAAATTTACATGAACTGTATTACCGCGAATAACATCGTCCACTATTTTCTGTCCATCTGCTTCGCTATACTGAAGATGCGTTTGTTCATGAAGTTCTTCCAATCGTTTTTCGTCCAGAAAATAATATCGAAATCCACCGGGTTCAATGGACATTGTGCCCCCATTGATGTTCGCATAAAATAAAACGTGGGCAGGCCACTGATTTTTGTTTTCAATGAATTTAATGCGCGGAGGTAAACCTGCCTGAACAGTTGTTCCAATGAACGAAGCAAGCAAGCAAAGTAATCTGTACCTCATCACAATATTTGAAATAATTACTGATCAATAGAAAATATCAATTGGTAAGGTAACACTTCTGTTACTTGATAATCGATCATTTGATTATCATTTTTTTATGCGTTGATTACACGCGACAGGTTGATATTTTTATTTCGCAAATCAAGCCCTCCTTCTAAAACTGATTTTAAATTGGTCATATAGAATGTCCAGCCATTAGAACAATTGAGATGAAGATTGGTTTTTGGATCAACGTCTAATGGAATATGTTCTTGCATTAGCGTACATATCGTCTCTCCAAAGGCATGACTTAATGTAATGGTGACAATGCAATTTCCGGTAAATAGAAATTTGAATGTATTCCTTCCGTTCGCTTCAATCACTTCTTTTCGTTCAAACACGTCATCCGGATATCCATGCCAAAGCCAATGATAATAATCGTTTGCCTGAACAAAATCATGGAGGTGGCGTACGTGCCCTTGCTGGTTTGTAAATTCAGCAGAACGCAAGAACCAACGCTCAAGACCGCCTTGTGTTGTCCATGCCTTGTAAATTTCTTCTTCTGTTGCCCGAATGCCAATGCGTAAAGGAATTCCATTTTTCAGAGAGCATTTTCATATATGAAAGTTAAGAAAAATCAAGAAAGCATCCCCCATTTTGAATGCACTTCGTTAGGTCTCAATTTTTCGTCTTAATTTATTTCGATTTGGTCTTAATTTCTTTCAGTAACACAAACCATCACTTGATCTTTAGTGTTTAATCCGTAGTTTTAAGAATATTGCCTAACCGCGATTTATGCACAAAACTCTACTGCTTATCTTTGTATTTCTCAATTCTCTTGTGCTGGCGCAAACACAGCGGCTTACAGGAAAAGTAACGTCAGCGTCCGATCCTGAAGGATTACCCGGTGTAAACGTTTTGGTGAAAGGCACATCGCAAGGAACCATCACCAATATTGGGGGAGAGTTTTCAATTGATGTGGAGCAGGGATCCATTATTGAATTTTCTTTCATCGGCTATACATCACAACAAATCACCTATTCCGGACAAACCAATCTCAATATTGTATTAGCAGAAAAACCAACTGAATTAGGCGAAGTGGTTGTGGTCGGATATTCTTCTATTGAGCGAAGAGATATTACCGGATCGGTAACCACAATCAATGCAGACAAATTAAAAAGTCTTTCGGTTAACGGACTTGACCAAGCGTTGCAAGGACAGGCACCGGGTGTTCAGGTAACACAATCCTCTGGCACACCAGGAGGCGGAGTCTCTGTTCGCATCCGCGGATCAACCTCAATAAGCGCAGGCAACACACCACTTTATATTATAGACGGAATACCAGTAGAAACTGGAGCATTGGGGTCGCGAAGTTTTGGTGGCCAAAATGATAATGCACTTTCCCTGATCAATACAAATGATATTGAAACGTATACTGTTCTTTCTGATGCTTCAGCAAAAGCACTTTATGGATCACGTGCTTCAAATGGGGTGATTGTTATTACTACCAAGCGAGGAAAAAATTCAAAAACCAGTTTGACCTTTGATGTGCAGCGTGGAATTATTGATCCGGTAAAAAAACTTGATCTGTTAAACTCCACTCAATTGCTTGAACTGCAGCGCGAAGCCGTTACCAATGCCGGAGAAAATCCGGATGGCTTCGGATTGATTGAAGGTGTAAGTAATGCCGTAAACACAAACTGGCAAGATGAAGTATTGCGCAAAGGCATAATGCAGCAATATCAGCTAGCGGCAACTGGTGGAGATGACAATACCCGGTTTTACATCAGCACCAGTTTCCGCGAAGAAGAAGGTGTGCAACTCAACAATAAGTTTCAACGCCTTGGCATTACCATTAATCTCGATCAGAAACTAACGTCCAAACTTTCAGTGGGCACAAACGTCACACTTTCACGAGCATTGAATAAAAGAGTAAAGGGTGATAACTTTTTAGATGGTGTATATTCCGGTGCCATTAAAAGTTTGCCTTACAATGTGGCCTATGATGAAAACGGTGTATTGGTTGGTCCTGGTTCACCACTTTATGCGAGCTTCCCAAATTTTAACCCGGTAGCACAAGCACTGCTTCCACGCTTCAATACCATATCCGTAAAAGCACTGGGAAATATAAATGCTACCTATGCGTTTAACCCACATTTAAAATTAAAAGCACAAGCCAGTTTAGATTATAACAATGTTACGGAAGATCAATATGAATCTTCCCAAACTGCCATTGGCGGTTTTCTTCCCAGTGTTGGCGGCCAGGGATATGGTGTGTTCAGCGCAGCTACTTACTCCAACATCGATTCATACTTAACCCTTTCTTACGATAAAGAGATTTCAAAATCACAAAAAATAAATATTGTCGTAGGCTCTGAGCTTTATCAAAATACTGCCATCGGGGGGAACCTTCAGGGTAGATTATTTCCGAGTGATGATTTTACCTACATACAATCTGCAGGAATAGTGGATGCCGGAGCTTCCTTTCGAGAACCGCCTCACACTATTCTTTCTTTTTTTGGTGAAGCACGTTACGATTATGATGATCGTATTCTCATCACGGCTAGTTTGCGTGCCGATGGCTCATCTAACTTCGGTCCCAATAATCGGTTTGGTTATTTCCCTACCGTCTCAGCAGCATGGCGCATTTCGCAAGAGGAATTCTGGAAGTACGATTTCATTGATAATTTAAAACTGCGTGCAAGTTTTGGCCTTACGGGAAATGAACGCATTGGTGCATTCAATTATTTAGGACAGTGGGGTTCAGCTACTTACAACGGAAGCTCTGGTGTTACACCGAATAATGTTCCAAATCCTGATATTAAATGGGAAACAACACGCGAGTTGAATGTTGGTTTAGATGTTGGGTTCTTAGAAGAAAGAATTCAAGTTGTGTTGAATACCTATTACAACAAAACTACCGACCTGCTTTTAGTAAGACCTTATTCTCTAACCACTGGCTTTCCCGGTGTAACCGATAATATTGGCGAAATGGAAAATAAGGGGATTGAACTCAGTGTAACCTCCGTGAACATCGATAAAGTTTTGCGTTGGTCAACCACCGTTAATCTTTCGAAGAATTTGAACAAAGTTTTGTTTTTAGCCGATTCAGTACCACTGTATCGTGGCTACACCGGTGAAGGTGTGGATGGAACCAATATTATTAAAGAAGGAGAACCGCTTGGCTCATTCTGGGGTCTGAATTTTCTGGGTGTTAACTCTGCCACTGGTGATGCTATCTACGAAGACCGCAATAAAGATGGCACCATATCCAATGCAGATGCCATGGTAATCGGAAATGCTCAGCCAAAATTGATTGGAGGAATTACCAATACATTTCAGTACAAGCGATTTGATCTTTCCATCTTCTTCAACTTTTCACTCGGAAATAAAGTGTTGAATTTCACCAAGGCATCCACCGTAAACATGGGTGCTGATATTCAAACAAACCAGTCGGTAGACGCCTTGCGCAGGTGGCAAAATCCGGGTGACGTAACAGACATTCCAAGATATGAACTGAACAGTACGCTCAATAATTTACACAGCAACCGTCTGCTGGAAGATGCATCGTATCTACGATTAAAAAATTTAAGTGTTGGGTATAGCTTACCTCCAAACCTCGTTGACAAATTAATGCTTAACCAGCTTCGGGTTTTCGCATCGGCAACAAACCTTTGGACATTCACAAAATACACCGGCTCTGACCCAGAAGTAAGTACATTAGATGGCTCAACTTCTGCACAGGGAATTGATTTTTTTACATTACCGCAGGTAAGAACCATTGCCATCGGACTTAATGCAACATTGAAATGAAAAGAAGAATACATACCGGTTACTTTATCCTTCTGTTCCTTGTGGCCGGCACATCCTGTAATCTATTGGAACCTGAACCAATCGATCTGCTTATTGATGATATTGTGCTTAACGAAGCGAAGGATGTTCCCAACGTAGAAATTGGTTTATACAGTGCCTTCCGCCCAATTATCCCAGCCGTGGTAATTGCAGGTGATGCTACTGCAGACATGCTTCAATTCAGAGGAACATTCTCGCAATACAGAGAGCTCGGCACTAAAACCATTACGTCAGCAAATGCATCCGTAGTTGCATTGTGGGGTAGTATTTACAACACTATATACATTGCCAATTTCATTATTGAAAAACTTCCAACCGTTCCGGGTGTTAGAAGTGTAGACCGCAACCGGGTTTTGGCAACGGCTCATTTTCTGAGAGGATATGCTTACTTTATCGCACTTTACACGTATGGAGGCGTGCCTAAAGTGATTGGAACATCCATTGATGAGAACCGGAACATTCCACGTGCCTCCCGCGAAGAAATACTGGATTTTATTTTAGAAGATTACACGGAAGCATTAGACAAGCTACCAACGCAGACCTCCAATGCAGGTTATGCCAGCACCTATGCTTTAAGTGCGGCATTGGCTAAATATTATTTGTACAATGAAGAGTGGGCAAAAGCAGAACAATACGCAACAAACGTTATTTCATCTAACCAATTTACGTTAGAATCTAACTTTGAAACATTAGTAAAAGATGACTTTACCGATGAGGCAATCTTTGAAGTAGGTTACACTCTCTCTGATGATCCAGGCACGAATGGAAGCATCGGCTTGAATTATATCTTTGTTGGAAGGCGAGAATTGATTCCTGCCAATCAACTTGTTGGGGCATTGGACAGTCTCAATTCTTCCTCTAATTCTCACGATCGGTATTTTTCAATAGCATTTAATCTGAATAACTTAAAAGGAAATGACAATGGCTGGTCAGTGGATAAATATGGAACAGGCGATCAGGACAATAATAATGTTGTGGTTTTTCGGCTTGCTGAAATGTATCTGATCAGAGCCGAAGCTCGTGCGGAACAAAACAAAGTGACTGGAAGCAACAGCGCACAACAGGATATCAACGTACTTCGCACACGTTCAAAAGCTTCTCTGGTAGGTTCGGTTAACCAGGCACAAATGCTACGGCTCATCGAAGAAGAGCGAAGATATGAGTTGGCGTTTGAAGGACATCGTTGGTATGATTTGGTGCGAACAGGTCGTGCAAAAGATGTGATGTCAGCCTTCTCATCAAATTGGAAAGATGCATACGAGTTGTGGCCCATACCGCAACGCGAAATTTTAAACAACCCGGCTTTAGCAGGAAATCAAAATCCCGGATACTAAATGAGAAGAACAAAAACTATATTTTCTATCCTTTCTCTTTTGGCATTGATGAATTGCGAAACGGAGGAGATTATTTTCAATGGACCTTATTTTGTTCGGTTTACGGAATCAGCACGGACTGAAAAAGAAAGTTTCAGCGAGATTATTGAAATTGAAGTTCACCAATCACAACCGGTTTTAGAAGATGATATTACGATTACCTATTCAATTAGCGGAGATGCGCGCGAAGGAATAGATTATACTATTCTCGGTGAACGTGGAAAAGTAAAAATTGAAAAAGGTGAATTCTTTGGCACTGTGCAAATTCAATTGATCAATAACGCCAATAACATTATTCGTTCACAGGATATTGTCCTTACTCTTCAATCGGTAAACACCGATCAACTCCAGGTTGGACAAGACCAAAGCGCCATGGGCAAAAGTTACACGTTTACCATTGTAGATGATTGCATACTGGGTGGTACTTATATTGGAGAACGAGGCTCTTACTCTTCCGGTGGAATAACCATTTCCAGTGCCGATTGTGAAAATTACGTTCTCTCAAACTGGAACCTCGGAATCTTCTATGCAACCATTGGTTCATTTGAATTTCCTCCTGCAATGGATTTAAAATTTATTGATAACGGAGACAATACGATTACCATCCCGACACAAGAAGAGGAAGATCTTTCATCTGATGTTGCAACCATAAAAGGCTTTGGTTCTAAAGACCCATCAACCAATATAATTACAATGACCGTAATACTCGTTGATTTAGATAATGCAGAAATAGACTTCACCCTAACTCCCAACTGATATGAAACTATCCTCTGCACTCCTTTCATGTCTGGTATTACTTCTTTCATCCTGCACTGAAGAAATACAACCAACCCCTTATAACTCCACCACCATTTTTTCTGGTGTGAATAGTAAAACCTGGAAAATGAAATTCATTGAAGTAGCCTTTAATGGCGAAGTAGTTCAAACCGACATAGACGCTTGTTCTACAGACGACAAATTTATTTTCTATGCAAATAGTGAACGTACTTTAGAAGTAACAACGGGTTCAAAAAAATGCGATTCCAATCCTGCGGAAGCAAGTACCATTGTGGATTCATGGTCTTTCAACGATGCCACAGCAACCTTAACAATGCTTTATCCTCCACTGGCAACAGATGGCGGTCTTCCCTTCATTGTACGGGAGGTAAAGGAAAATAAAATGGAATTAGAGATTTTTCTAAACCAAAGCAACACGGTAGGGTACCGCATCCATTTTGATGCAGTTGATGAAGATTAATTGAACGATATGAAGATAAGTATATTCCTATTTTTTTGTTTGCTCACGGGCCTTGTCATCAACACCAATGCACAACAAACAATCTCTGATCTTCCGCGCACGTGTGCCACGATGGAGCAAGACAGCATTAACAAAATCCGTTACCCACAACGTAGAACGCTAGATGATTTCGAGGAATCCATCCAGCAACGAATGAAAGAAATTCAAGTGCGCGAAAAAGCATCTGGAAGAACACAAGCCTTGGTTTTAACAATACCCGTTGTGGTGCACGTTATACACAATGGGGAAGCTGTCGGCAGCGGAATGAACTTAAGCAAAGCGCAAATACAATCGCAGATCGATGTGTTGAATGAAGACTTTCGGAAAAAATCAGGAACGCCAGGTTTTAACAACAATCCGGTAGGTGCCGATATTGAAATTGAATTTTGTTTATCTCCCGTTGATCAAAATGGAAATGCCTTAACCGATCCGGGTATTCATCGCTACAATGGAAACAAAACCAGTTGGACACGCGAAGAAATTGAAGGCAGCTTAAAATCATCCACCACCTGGAACTCCAATTTATTTTACAATATCTGGACGGTGAAGTTTGGTGGCACCAGTTCAAACTTATTGGGCTACGCACAGTTTCCAGATCAATCTGGATTAGGGGGATTAAATGAAACTGGAGGGTCGGCATCTACTGATGGCGTGGTAATTCAATATACCTCTTTTGGTTCAGTAGATAAAGGCAGTTTTCCCATTATGCAGGCACCTTATAATAAAGGCAGAACACTCTCACACGAAACGGGGCATTGGCTGGGCCTTCGGCACATTTGGGGCGATGGAAATTGTGCTGATGATTTTGTTTCGGATACCCCTCCTGCCGCCAGTGCGAGTACCGGTTGCAATGTTGGTAGGTTTAGTTGTGGAGCAACCAACATGGTTGAAAATTACATGGATTACAGCAACGATGCCTGCATGAATATTTTTACGCTCGGACAAAAAACAAGAATACGAGCCGTAATGGATCTGAGCCCAAGAAGAAAATCATTGCTCGCAGCCAACCTGTGCAGTCCGATCGTGGCCGATGTACCCACGCCCGATTTCAGTACCGAAAATCTAAAGTGTGTTCTGTTAGGAAGTCGCGTTACGTTCACCGATCTCTCTACCAACTTTCCGAACGAGTGGCGTTGGACATTTGAGGGTGGCGACCCAAGTACTTCGACTGAGCGTAATCCAAAAGTAAGGTATAATTCTATAGGCAGTTTCAAAGTATCACTATGGGCAAAAAACGCTGTCGGTATTTCTGATACCTTAGTTGTTGACGACTACATTGTAGTTTCGGAACAAGGACTGTGTCGCGATATAAACAATTTCAAACCTGAGAATACAGCATCCACCATCAAGCTTGCTGAGTTCGGGAATTACACTGGGTATTTAACGGGGCACAACAGCGCAAAAAGCAAAGGTGTTTCAGAGTTTTTCATAAACGAATGTGGATACAAATACATTAGTGGTGTTAACATTCGGTTCGGTCGTGTTTACGCCACCAGCGAAGAAGCGACTGTAACCATTTTTGTTTGGAACGCCCTTGGTCCGCAGCGTGCGCCAGGCGCAGTGATTGAGCGAAAAGTTATTTTGCTAAAACAAATTCAGGAAGATATTGCGAATAACCGTGCAACGGAGATTGTATTCGATCGCGAAACACCTGTGTTTAGTCTACCCTATCAGGTTGGATTGGAATTAAATTATATTGATGGCGATACATTGGCCATTCAATCCTCTTTAGACGGAGAGTCGACTAATGCTACTTCCTGGACTCAAAATGCATCAGGTACATGGAGTTCATATACTATTGCTTTTGGTGCTAACATCGCTCTGAACATTGAGCCTGTCATTGGTATGAATCCTTCCGTGCAGGTATCTGCTTCAAAGCTATTAATTTATCCTGGCGAAGAAGTAACATTAAACGGACGAGGTGCTAACATTTTTAGCTGGAGTACCGATGATGGTGAGGTTCAAAATTATTCTGGTCCACAATTGATCATTCATCCTACTGAAACAACCATTGTTACCACTACCGGATCAGGCATTGAACTTTGTAATAAAGTGACCACCACTACCATCTATGTTCGCGAAAACGTTACGGGCTTTGACGATCATCTTACTTCTAACAGCGTAAAGCTCTATCCAAATCCAGGGCAAGGTATATTGAATATTGAAGTTGAAAACAATTTCCGTGGAGAAGTAGATTTTCAAATATACACTGCTGTTGGAAATGAAGCTTCTTCAAGAATAGTTTTGAAGAAGGAAAGTGAGAAAATAACCCACTCCTTTAATACAACAACCTTGCAGTCGGGAATTTATTTCATTCAAATAAATCTGGGTGGAAGAAGTGTTATTAAAAAATGGGTCAAATTATAACATCGTAAAAACCACAATGAAGCGTATTCAAACTATGGCAGATAGTCTGCCATATAAAGACAAAAGAATTCAGTAGATTTAAAAATGTAAACAGTATGATTATGAGAAAATACAGCACACTCTTTCTTTCGGGTTTAGTTCTCAGTTTCTTTGCGCTGGCAATTTCAGCATGTAGTGATGATGATGAGCCCGTAGCAAAACCAAAACTTTCCTTTAGCGAATCGACCTTGACTGTAAACGAAGCTGATGGTATTATTGAAATTGAAGTGACTTTAGATAAACCAGCAACAGAAGATATTACGATCACTTATGAATTAGATGGAACTGCTATTGATAAAGTTACAGCCGATGCAAATCAAGTAAATTATGATTATGAGATAACGAGCGACTATCTTGAAGTTGAAATCGAACAAGGAGAAACCACAGGTGTTATCGAAATTGAACTTTCGTCTGATCTTGCAATTGAAGAAGATGAAACAATTGAAATTTCTATTGAAGATGTAGATAGTAATGATATTGAAATTACACGAGACGATGATCTAGAAATTACAATAGTACAGGAAGATGGACTACTCATTTTGCTTGAGTGGGAATATCCGGTAACGCCAGATTCTGTCGACATGGATTTGTTCTTTTGGGCAGAAAATGATGCAGGAACGTTAGGCCTAACAAACTTAAATTCAACAAGACCTAGTTATCAATCTCCTGAAGGTTTTTTTCTTCCAACAGCGATTCTTGATGACGGCACGTACGGATTAAGTTGTAATTACTATTTTGGTAAAGTTGATCAAATGGATTTCTCGCTAACATTCATTGAAATAGTTAACAATGTAGATGCTTCCACCACTGTTCGAACAGGACGATATACTCTCGACAATATAAATAGATGGGATGAAACTGAAATGGATCCGTTGTTGGTTCAGACCTTTGAAAAAGCAGGGACAGACTTTAAAGATTTCTCAGAGATTGATATACCTGATGCAGGAAGCAGAGTTAATTCTTCTACCAATATTATCTCTTCCATGAATAAACATCAAACTCAAAATTCCTTATCCGCCAATAAACTTCAAATCTTTTTAAGGGCACTTAACGTAAGATAATATGTATTAAATAAAAAGAGGCTGTCCGAATAATATTCAGACGGCCTCTTTTTATTTTTATCTTTTCAGTGTCAGTTATTTTACTTTTCTCTAAGCTGTTCAAAACCAAAATATTTCATGAAAATCATTTCGTCATTTGTGCTTGGCATCTTATTGCTTTCACTAGGATGTAATAATCCTCCAGAGGTTCAGCCTGTCGATAATCAAATTTCAGTTTACCCAAATCCAACAATTTATGCAATTCATATCAGGATCGTAAATCCAACCAATCTCCCTTACACAATACATGTATTTGGAACAAATGGTGGCGCTCTATTTATGGTTGATGATAATCAATCGGAGTCTGATTACGAGATCGATATCGCTGACAAACCGAAAGGGATGTATCAGGTAATTGTACAAAAGGGAGATATAAAAACGATTCAACGCATAATCAAAATATGAAAGCTAAAATCCTCATTTCTGTTTTTGTGCTATTAAATTCCCTTATCAATGTATACTGTCAGGATTCTGGATATGAATATTTTATAACCGTAAACAGTAATGTATACCTACCCGGCAATACATCAAGCAAAGGAACGTATCCGATTTTGTGGTATGATAAAACCGCTGATCCGAAATTGATGGTAGGGGGTTTTGGAATTGGCTTCTCCGTTCTAAAACCAATTAAAAGCAAAATAACATTAAAAGGGCAGGCCAATATTTCCAGACACGCATACTGGGATGAAAGCGTTGGGTTTAGAACCATCACAAATCAACCGATGGGAGATTTTTCAAGTGTCACTTCCGATTATACCTTGGGACTAGCCGGACTTGTACATTACTCCCTTTCAAAAAGAATATCTGTCGGAACAGGTTTGGGTGCACAGTTTTTATTCTTGTCGCGTTCAAGGATGCAGGTACCTAATTCAAATGACGAACTAAAATATGTTAATAAATACTATAAACCCGTCATGCCAGTCGTTCCTTTAGAATTATCAGTTAAGTCAAAAAAGGTATTGTTCAATATTCGCTACGAATACGGATTATTAAATCGGCTAAGAGGAGATTTAGCAAAAGAACAAACTGAACGATTCTGTCTCTTGACTTTTGAGATTGGATTTCGAATCAAATAAAATACTGCCTGAAATTATCGTTACCGGTAATTATAATACGAAGGACACTCTATGTTGCCATGTAGCTTGCGAATACGAAAACGATAGTTCAGCATAAACTCATGCGTACCATTAGAGAATTGATTCAGGTTTGAGGTTGTGGCATCATAGGCATAACCAAAATGCATCTGGTCGGTTAATTTCAAATCAATGAAGCCGATAAAGGCATCTCCCAATCGATAAGAAGCGCCAATACTAAAGAGATCATAAAAAATAAAGGAGTTGTTGATATCCAAACTCAGTGGCTGTCCTTCCTGTGCACGAACCAGGAATGATGGATTCATCTTTACGTTCTTGCTTCTGTTTATTGGGAATACCGTTCCGCCTCGTAAAAAATAATAACGTGCTTCTTTCAATTCACCCAGCAAACCTTCAACAGAGTTGGCAACCTTATTATTCAAAATAAAAGGCACTGAAAAGCCAAGAAAAAAGTTCTTCCGGCTATAATAAAGTCCCGCACCAAAATTAGGTTTGATTTTATTAATGATATTGGCAAACGCTGCATCATCCGGATCGGTAAGATCAAGGTCACTGTAATCTGCACGCAATATATTGATACCGCCTTGCAGTCCCATCGATAATGTGGACTTGCTAAACCGCAGCATGTAGGCATAATTCACGTAGATGTGATCGTTCTTATAGCTTCCAATTTGATCGTGGTTCATCATAAGACCAACACCTACTTTATTATTCATAAAGGAAGAATGCCCGCTAAAATTAAAGGTCTTGGGCGAGCCTGGAAAATTAACCCACTGGTTGCGGTACATCGTTGTAAGGCTCACTTGCCCATGATTACCTGCATAGGCAGGATTGATTACCAACTCATTAAAGTAGTATTGCGAGAACACAGGGTATTGCTGCGCCAAACAGCTTCCTGAAAAAGCAAGGGCTAATAAAGCCGTTGAAAAAATTCTTTTTAAAGACATGTTCATGCGTTTACACATTAATTAACAACCTCCAGATAACCTGCCAATGCTTTCGATCCATCACGTTTATCAATAACGTAGAAGTACGTTCCGCCAGGAAGTTGAGTACCCATCAGGCTAATTCCTTTATTCGATTTACCGTCAAAGAATGTTACCTCATTATCGTATCCGCTTGCCTCATATACTAGTGTGCCAGCACGGTTAAATATCTTTACCACATTCTCAGGGAAATTTTGAATACACTCAATCAGGAAAATAGGATTCTTTTCATCTCCATTTACAGAAACACCATTGTAGGGCCTGATGTCATTTAAAAGCTCTACTGTCTTTGTGTGGAAACAACCTAACACGGTTGTGACTGTTACAGAGTAAAGACCCGCTATAGCATTTTTCACGTTTGGCCCAGAAATGGTTGCCCCCAATGGATCTGTCCATACAATGGTGGCAATCTCTAGATCGGGGATGGTTGAAAAAAGTGTGAGGAATCCATCTGGCTCATCGCACGTAGCGGGTTCTACTTTAAAATTAAAATCAGGATCTATTGTTTGATCTATTATTTCTTCACTTACCGGTATTGATTTACAGCCGGTGATGCGGCTTGTAGCTGTTACCGTATAAAAACCAATCGCTAGATTCTCGATCATTTCACCAGTAGAGAGATAAGTAGTATCTGGAGATATACCCGTAAACCATTCAAAAACATAATCGCTGGTGTTACCTCCTACGGATGCAGACAACGCTCCGTTATCCTCTACACAACTTGTCTTCATCGATATAATTTCGATGTTGGGGAAAGGTATAGGTAATGGAGCAAAAGGAACGGTAACTCTGGTTGAATCTGAACAGCCCGTTACAATATGAGAAGCCACAACAAAATAAGTGCTATCAGCAAGACCGCCTGCCTGAGTTCCATTGGCAAAAAGTCTACCTATTGGTGGAAGATCATCTCTATACCAATCAAAGAAGTAGTTGATCACATTCTCGCCCACCACTGTGGCTTCAGCAACACCGTCAGCCTTTGCAACCAACAGATCGCAACTTGAAAGTGATCGAAGCACTTGTGCTTGAATTGTAGGGAATACCCGCTCGTTGAAAACAGTAACTGTATCAGAAGCAAAACAGGTAGGATCGTTTTGATCGATTGCCATAACAATGTAGTTCCCAGAGTCGAGCGGTGAGAAAGTAAAGGCTGGTAGCGTTGATGCGTCAGTTATAAAAGTTTGTAAAGGAAAATGTTGGTTGCGCCAATTGTAGTCATATTGAGTCTGGCTTCCGCTGGTAATGGTAGCGAACACCGTTCCATCAAAAGGACTATTGCAATAGGTTAATGAATTAGCTGAAGCCGTTAAAAGAATAGGAGCGGTTTCAATTGGCAATGTGTAGGTATCAAGAACAAAACATTTTGTTGTATTATTAATTGCCTTAATGGTAAAGGTAAGACCAGGTGTTACGGTCGGATCAATACCTACTAAATCGGCACCTTGAAACGCAAAAGACGTAGTATCGCTACCGGTAAACCATCTATACTTAAAGGGAGGAATGGAAGCACTTGTTCCAACCGCATCAACATGAAGTTCTCCTAAAATATTACTGGGCTTTAAACATCGTGTCGGATCAATAAAGCTGATTAAGTTAACCGTAGGATCACCAACGGTCATGTCCTTTATTTCGAACATCAGTTGAGTGCTGGAACAATTATTAAGCGTGCTAACCGCTTCAACCAGATAAATACCAGGAACAAGATTAACAATCGAAGATCCTCCGGTTTGGATTGGTGTAACTGGATCAGCAGTGCTATACCAATTAAATGTATAGCTGGCAATCGCTACGGCAGCTGTAGCACCATTAAAGGTTTCACTCACGCTGTTTATTGTGGCAGATCCTGTCAACACATCACATCGTAAATTATTCGTTACGGTAATATCCGCGGCAGCTAAAGTAACAATCGGTGGGTTATCAAAAACCTGGAAGGTCTGTGTTGAAAAACAACCTGTAGAAGGGAATGCGTTATCGGTTACTCTTACCGTATAGAAACCAGCAGGCAGATTTTGAATTACCTCACCATTTATTCCAGCTTCTACGCCTGTAGTCGTTGTGCCTAGAGTTGGTGACGATGTGGTTTGACCCTCAAACCAATCAAAATCAAAATTTGCAGGCGTGGCAATATTCACTGTAATTTCTCCATTTGCTGTTATCCCAGCACAATTCATATTGTTGATCGGTGTGTTAGCTGTGAACGCTGGATTTTGTGTGACTACCAAAATCTCTTCTGTTACAGGTACTGATCGACAATTGAATGTACTTCGAATCGGGTTAATTGTTTTTGCCACAAAAGTGTAGAACCCAGGTTGTAAGGTTGGCAACGACAATGTATATAACGTTGTTCCATTAACACATGGAATGGTAAGAAATGGCGCTGCCGGATCCAGATCATTCGTTCCTTCATACACTTGTATTTCATAATCCGCTTCAACAAAGCCTAATGTCTTTACCAGGTTTACAGTAATACTTCCTCCAGTTCCTGGGGAGCATGTCTCTATTGGTGTTTTTGAGTCGAAGAAAAGTACCTGAGCGTTATCAAACGGCAGGTTAAAAAACTGTGATGCCGTACAGCCATTATCGCGGTTCGTTGCAATCAAGGTATAGACCCCAGTAAACAACCTTGAGATTGTTGAAGTAGACGCAGTGTTAGCAACATTTGTTGTAATCGCAGGAGCCTGAAAAGGTGCTTGTCCTTTTCGCCACTCAAAATCAAATCCTAAGGTATTACCCAAGGCATTTACGCTAATGGTTAATGACCCGTTGTCCTCGGCACACGTGGTAGGTCTGGATATGCCAGTCTGATTAAAGTTAATCGTTGATGCACTGCTGACTACCGTTCTGGTTACCGGAGGCGCTTCACAATGGCGAGTGTTATGCACCGCTCTCACTGTGTAATCGCCAGGCTCAAGATTGTCTATCACATTATCTGAATCGGCAATAGGTGTTCCGTTAATATCGGAGCCCTTAAACCAGAAGAAGGTATACTCTGCTGGCGTATCAGGGCTAACCACTGTAACCGTGACGGACCCATTGGGTGAAGTACAACTGGATGATGCCACCGGATCAACCTGAGTAATTTGCACCGGTGTAACAGCAAATCCTATTGTTACCTCTTCAGTATCTGAACAACCGGTGATAATATTCTCAGCCCTAACAGTATAAATCCCGACTCCCCTTCCTGCAATAACATTAGAGGTTTCCCCGGAAATTTCATTTGCAGGAAGCGTATTCTGACCTACAAACCATTTGAATGTATACTCGTTCAATCCGCCAATCGAAACACCAGCGGTAGCGGAACCATTTGGCAAGGTAACATCGCATGAGGTCTGATCTGATTTACTTGAAATCGTTACTGCAAAAGCAGGGGTTTGCTTAATCTCTATTGTGAAAGGAGCTGATTTACATTGCGTAGCGTTATTAGTAACCTCCACGGTATAAAAACCAGCGGGTTGTGAACTAATAACACCTGTTGCTGTAGATCCTGGAAAATCAGTAGTTGGTTTAGGGAAACTTCCTTTATACCAATTAAAAGTAAAGCCTGCAGTTACACCTCCAACGGTTGCAGTAGCACCACCAGAGTTTGCATTGGAACAAACAATATCTATTATAGGATTGACTTGAACTACTGGGGGTTCAGTAATATTGGGAACAACTAAAGGAAATGAGTTAGAACAGTTTGTAGCTTTTTCAATTGCTATTACGTTGTATGGAAAAGCTCCTCCCTCTAAATTAGAAACGGTTGCTGCGTTGCTTAAAATTTGATTTCCCCCGAATTGAGTCCATTCATAAGTATAATTACCTGGAGGCTGAACCACTCCACCAACGGTGACAACTGCCCGCAAACTTCCATTTGGTGCGATACAATTATCATTTGGGGCAACTAAAACTATGCTAACACCTATAGTTCGCAAGGAATCAAATACTGGGTTGTCAATAGTGAGTGCATTTGAACCACAATTGGCCGTTTTATGAATGGCATATACCGTGTAGTCACCACCAGCAAGTCCAGAATAAACAGGCCCAATAAAATCAGCAGGGATGGGCTTAGCAGCAGCGCCATTTGACCAATAGAAATTGTAATCAATGGTATTACCTCCAATAGAAGCGCTGACGGCTCCATTTGGAGGAGATCCTGGATTACATACAATATTATTTTGAACCTTTAAAGCGGTAATTATAGCAGGATTAGGGGTAACCGTTATGTGTTCAACATTATTGGTGTAGATACATTCAATAAAGTTAGGAGTCAACGCAATTGGTGTTGGCAATGAGGTGCCATCATCATTTAATGCAATGTACAATTCGAAAGCATAGCCTGGCCCGTTCACAACCAGATTGTCCACTTGAAATGTTTGATTGAGCGACAGCGAAGTTAACGTTATTGAGGTTGTGTTTAATTTGATTGCACCGGCCTGATTGGGGTCTCCTATATAAAAAGAGATTGGCACATCACCACTCATCGGTGCATCACCATTATTCACGATGGTGAAATCAATTAAAAAGTCTTTTTCAGGGCAGGTTGGTGGGGGGTCAGCATTAAGTGTATTCGGAACAAAACCAAGATCGGGGGCGCTAAAGACAAGACAACCCTTTGAATCTAAAAAGGGCGATTGATTTAAAAAGCTATTTAAAGGTCGAGGTAATCCAACGGCACCCGTACAGGGAACACCCGAAAAGGGTAAGTGATGCTTTTGTTGAATCCGCGGAATCGTTAAATCGTTATTGACATTTACGTTGAAATAACCATGTTGATTCCAAAGTCTTCGGGCAGGCACCCATGGCTCGCTGGCCGATTTAAATACCCGAACATGAGAATATCTTGAATTGCTAATGTTGCAAAAATTGGTTGTTGCCTGAACATCATCAAAACCACAGGTAACGCAAATTTCAGTGGAGCCATCGGCATCTACATCGGCAACAATGGGATACTCTCTGTTGGTTCGCGAAACGCAGGTTTGTTGGGTGTTAATGGATCCATCGTTTCCATTAATAATGTATAGAAATTTTTCATCGCGATATACAATTTCAGATTTGCCATCGCCATTAAAATCAAATAAAGTACAGCCGGTGTAACCTGATGTTTCTTCATTAACATCGGATCGCCATAATAAAGTAAAATCCTCCTTTAAGGCATACAAGTATTTACCCGAGACATACGATGCATTCATTTGTCCATCACCATCCAAATCAGCGAGGTTAATTCTACCCGTTCCGTTTTTCCATCCATCAGCATAAAATGCACCTGTGGGATTTGTATTGCAATCAAATAATTTAACACTACCAGCTATTCTGTCGATATAGGTTTTAACAACATTAGCGGTTACATCCCAGAAAAATATGGTTGTATTTTTACCGTGCGCTTCGGTAGACCCCGAAGCAATTACATCCAGCTTTCCATCAAGATTATAATCGGCAACACTGGTTGCATTAAATTCATTTCGTATGTAGTAGTCTGTAGCAACATTTGGCAGTGGACTTTTCCATAATGAAAGGGAACCAACATCTGCGGTTCGTGCACCCAAATTCACTTTGTAAATAGCGAGGCCGATAACGAGATCAAGCTTATTGTCGTCATCCATATCGACAGCAACGGGTCCACCGTTTATCGTAGTCCAACTTGCCGCTGTCGATTTAACAATGCGCGTACCGGTATGGGCATCAAAGATTTCATCTTTTACATAAATCTCAACTTTTGTATCACTATCAAAATCGGCCACGCCATAATTAATCGGGTCGCCTCTTAATTTAGTCGCGCTACGCCAAATAAAATTCAGACTACAATCATATGCATATAGGTATTTATCGCTACCCTCCGTTCCGTAAAAGAAAATCTCACCACAACCATCACCGTTTATATTAGCAATGGCGATTTCCCATTGTGGCTCCCAGGTTACAGTGGCCTGCGATTGTATTGTACCATCGCTGCCGTTTAGAATAAATATTCTTTTAGTATATCGGTTCATGGTGACTATCTCTGGAACCCCATCCAAATTCAGATCGCCTATGGCCATACGCGAAAGGTGGTTCGTTGTCTCGTTAGGAGAGGCAAAGTCACGCGTCATCGTAAATAAATTCGATGGAGGAGTTAGTGGCTGACAATCTACATCGTTACCCAAATAAAAATCATTGCAGACAGCACTGTTCGAACAATCTGGGTCAAAGCAATCGATAAACCCATCGGCATCATCGTCCAGATAATTGTCGCAAATTTCCTGGGCAAAAATGCTTGAAGGAATAAGCGCAAAACCGATAAGCAACAGTTGGAAAACCCTTTTCATAGGTGTAGTTAGTTAAGCAAAAATACAATAGATGTTCTGATTCGCATCTTCCTATTTAATTTTCCTTGGGCAGGGTTCGTAACCTGAAGGTGTAAGGTTTACATCCAGATTGCATCGTCTTAGTGTCCCTTATCGATTAGCTGTATTAAAGTGCCGACCAATAACCTCTTTTAAAGAATTTAGAATTTAGAATTTAGGAGTTAGAATCACTAAACTTTAAATACTAAACCTATCGAAGAAGGGTAATGCTGCCCTTTCTAGGCTTATTTTCTTCACCATCGCAGCGGATGATGTATTGATAAACACCATCAGGCAGTGGCTTGCCGTTACCATTAAAAGTTCCATCCCAGTTATTCAAATAGGGTTTACTATCAAAAACTTTCACTCCTTTGTCATCATAGATGGTGACACGGCATTGAGGATATTGATCAATGTCCTTCACTGTCCATACAGGGTTTTCGGCATCGCCATTAGGAGAGAAGAAAATACTTGGTCCTAGTTTACCCACAATAGCTTCGCCCACGACATTTACGGTTAAAGTACCCTCATAGGTACAGTTGCCATCTGATCCTGTTACAGTATAGACAGTAGTAACAGAAGGGTTTGCCACAGGATTGGCACTAATTGCGTCTGATAAATTTTCAGATGGAGACCATGCATAGTTATTTAATCCAGAAGCACTTAGTTGTGATGTTTCACCTTCGTTGATCAATTCCGGAGTTGCGCTAAGATTAAGGTCAGGAGCCTCAAAAACTGAAATTATTTGTTCTTCGTTAAGTGTGCAACCATTACTCGCCTTTACTTCAACACTTATAGTTTCGGTTTCCCCTGCCTCAAATGTAATGGTAGCGTCCGTTGAGCCGGTGCTCCACAAGTAGCTTGTGAAAGTTCCAACCTCCAGCTCCACACTTTCGCCTCTGCAAAATTGGTATTTATTATCTGGATTGATGATGACAGCAGGTGGGGCGGCAGTAATGGTAATGTCTTGATTTTTTGAAACGGCACAGGTGTTACCCTGATACGAAACCGTTAAACTTACATTAAATGTATTTGCACTTGTGAATTTATGAATGGGGTTCTTATCGGCTGATGTTGGAGCATTGCTAAAGTCCCAAAAATAGGAAGCAATTGCCTGGCTATCTGTTGTAGATTGATCCGTGAACTGAACATTTTGATTTGCGCATGCTGTGAGAGGAGCATTAAAATTAACAATAGGCTTCGTCACTATTGTAATCTTAACCGTATCAGAATTAACCGCTAAACAGCCGGGGCTCGAAGGCGTTGCCTTCACAAAGTATGATCCATTGGCAGATGCTGTAAACGTAGGTGTAATAGCCCCCGCTATGATACCAGAGGTTTTCTCAAACCATTGGTAGGCAAAGCCGGCTTCTGAATTCACCGAAAGCAATTGAGTAGCTCCTTGACAAATCACCACAGTGCCAGAGGGTGAAACATTAAATTCAGGAATATCATTCGCTTCCACCAAAGTAGAGATCTGTTGCGCAACGCAAGAACCAAAAACTACATCAACAAAATATCGTCCTGCATTTTTTAGCTGAAAGTTAGTAATAGGCGGAGGCGATGTTGATGTGGTTGTAGCAGAATAATTATCAGGTCCCGTCCATACATATGTGGCCCCTACATTCGTCACACTTAACGTTAGGGTATTTCCTGACCCTACACAAGTTGGTCCATCGTTAGAAGCTACTGCTGTTGAACCTCCTGCTCCTCCTACTATTACCTTAACCGTATTTGAAATTTTAGAACAGCTTCCACCTTCGGCAATAGCCGTTACAGTATAGTCACCTGTGGTCGTCACATTCAAGAATGCACTTGTACCGGACGATAACAAAGTGCCATCCTTACGCCACTCGTAGGTAGTGCCTCGGCTTACCGTTGCAAACAATGCCAAAGGAGTTCCGGTACAAACCGTAAGTGGGCCTTCGGGTGTTACCTTCGGAATCATACAGGCGCTGTTTCTAAAAATTGAAACTTTAGAAGCGGGTATTCCAAGGTTATTATCATCGATACTGGTAAAGGCAATATCGGGTTTGCCGTCACCATCAACATCACCAATTCTTGTGTGACGATTAATAAAGGTTGTAGTTGCTATGGATTTGGTAAAAGACAAACTTCCAGTGACACTTGTGTTGTTTAAGATAGTTAGGGTTTTGGTGTTAACTGATGCGACAACAATATCTGTTTTACCGTCTCCATCAAGGTCTCCAAAATCAAGCCCCCAGGGTCTGGCTTCGGTTACTACTGCAACAGGATTGGCTAATGCAATGGAGGTCAATGTACTTTTGTTAAGGAAAATTGAAATAGCCGCGTTCAGTAGCTGGGTTACTGCAATGTCTTTCAAACCATCAAAATCCAAATCGCCAATACGAATATTTACAACTGTTCCGGCAATGCTTTTTGTTATGATACTTCCAAGGTTAAAATTACCCGGAGTGCTTTTGTTTTCCAGAATATACAGATTACTTGTTCCCGTAAGGAACTGACTCGTTACGATTTCAGGCCTAAAGTCACCATTCAAATCACCAACGGCAAGACCATCCGTGCTGGCTGCACCTGGTATAGTAATAATCAGAGGTACAGGATTAAAAGCTATTAAACCCAATGTGCTTTGGTTGGGCAGTACGATAACGTTGTTATTCTTAACATCCGTTATAATTAATTCTGGTTTCCCGTCTAAATCCAAATCAGCAATTTCAACTCTTTTTGTTTTTTTGCCAACGAACTTGATTTCTGTCTGCAAGAATGTAAAGCTACCAGTAGTGGCACTTGTGTTTTGAAGTATAAAAACGCGATCCCCTGTTCCGGCTTCAGAGGCTACAATGTCCAACTTGCCATCACCATTTAAATCTCCACTGGTAATATGAAGGGATCTGGCCGCTAGAGGGATCTGAATTTTCCCAAAGTTGATGTTACCAACGCCCGAACTGGTGTTGGGAATAATATCCAGAAAGATTGCATTGTCATTTGCTGCGGCTATGTCGACTTTCTTATCGCCATCAAAATCGCCCATACAAATATCGTAAAGTCCACTCTCGGCCGGAAAATCAGTCTGACCTTGTAAGTTAGCGGGATTAAAACCCAGAATGCCGCCAAAACTTAACAGAAAAGATTCACGCGAATATCCTGTAAGACCTGTAGTAATATTGGTAACCGATACATACTGATACGTTGTTCCAGCGGGTACATTAACTTCCATTAATTGATCGTTCACAAATTGAACGGAAGCTTTTGTGGCTCCAAAAAAAACAGAAAGGTTAGCTGCATTTGTACCAAAATTACTTCCCTTTAATGAAACCAATTCGGTCATGCTGCCGCTTACCTTATTGACTTCGCGAATAATGGGGCGTTGGGCAATTGCCAAATGACTCACCACCATTGCGAGTGTAAGAAAAACAGTGGTTTTAAGAATCCTTGAGTGCATATTTTTCATCTTTCGATAAATGCATTTACGACAACACTATGTAACCTAATTTCAACGCCTATTTCGACCCTGTCACGACTAAAACGCGGGCATCTTTAAGCTTGGTATAATTCTTCAAATTCTTGGCCTCTTCATTCGCCTCACCTTGTTTTGTTGTTTCCAACAGATGTACATAGTATTTTTTCTCCTTCTCGTAGTAGAAAATATCGGCATTGTATTTCTCACCAATTAATTTCTTCTTAAAATTATCTGCTTGAGAGAAGTCTGCGAATGCTCGAATGACAACATAATACTTCTTCTTAGTAGACTCTTCACGTGTTATGTTGTCCGGATCTTCCACTGTTTCCTGAAAGCGCGCAGTATGATGCTCCGTTGGATTGGTTTTAAGTTGGGATCGAAGAACGGGTGCTACACGTTTAAATTTCTTCTGCTCCCCTAATCGGATACCTAAAATAAAATCGTGCGTACCGGAAGAGAATCCTGATTCAGGTTGGCTACCTGGCTCGTAAGAATAACCAAGTGTGAAGCGCTGATAATTAAAACCAAGATTACCCGTAAAACCATAGGGTAATTTGTAAGAAGCCCCCAGCCAGAAATTTTCTGAGAGGTTAACTTTTGCCAACACTTCAAACTGACTATTACCTGCAGCAGAATATTTATAGTTGAGATAAAATTCCAGCGGTGCATTCGCTTCTTTTGTTTTAACACGTGAACGCATGCCTCCCTTCATTCGGCTCACAATTTTGCCTTCTACCTTTCTTCGGTAATAAGCCGTTACAAAAATATTATCGAAAGGTGAAACATCCGTGCTTGCAAAATTACTTGAGCCGTTAAACGCTGGCGAAAAAAGTTGTGGAAGTGAAACACCGAAATTCAAGCCCGAAGCAGAGCGAAACAGCATACCAAAATTGGCCACGGGTTGAATATTATTGGAAAGGTACTTTGCCAATGCAGGATCGTCTAACACTGCAGGATCAGTGATTTTCGAAACATCGATACCGTTTGAAATGGCGCCACCGGAAAGTCCAAAGAATAACCAGTTTTTTTTACTTATTGGGATACCATAAGCATATGAAAGTGTGACGTCTGTTGTATTTAAAATACCTCTTTTGTAGGATGAAATTTTCCCACCAATACCCGAACGTGTTTCATTCATCAGTGTATTAAAACTTAATGATGATAACACCGGTGCGCCCTCCACTCCTGTCCATTGTTGGCGATGGGTGAGGTAGACATAACTAAACTCAGTGGCGGCTTCAGTTGGGTTGTATAAGTAGGGGTTAACATAAAAACTATTGTATACAGGATAATTCTGAGCATGTAAGTCCATACCGCTCAGTGTTAGAATTGAGGCTAGAAAAAAATTAAAAAAATAACGCATTCACATCCATTAATATGGGCAAAAGCAAAAAAGTCACTCAAAAAAAACAGGCTTGTCACCTGCAACCAATAGCAAAAAACAACCATCGGCTATGAGTGAACTACATCAGCTTAAAAAGTATGTTCACAGTTGATTGCGAATATACACCGTTTTTTTGTTTTTATAGAATCATTTGCATGCGTACCTTAGGGCATTCGTATAAATACGTTTAACCTTAAGAACAACCTTTGCATTACGTGAAAGCCCCTATTGTCGCCTTTAGTTTGCTTCTGCTTTGTTCTTCGGCCGCATTTTCTCAAGCTCCTGCCAAGCCAATTCCAGGAGCCGCAAAGACTTCGAAAATTTTAATTGGCCCTATCGCAGGCGTAAATTATTCGTGGAATTCATTTAGCGACTCGGATGATCGTATTGCTTTTAATGTAAAACCAGTTTTAGGATATCATTTCGGTGCACATTTTGCCTTCATGGTTCGAAAGCGATTCTTTCTACATACATCAATCGTGTATAGCACAAAGGGCAGAATAGTAGAAGGTAAATTAGATCAGCTCCTACGGAGTAAGTCTACTTACAATTACATAGATATGCCAATTGTATACACGGTAGATTTCAAGGGAAAGCTTGGCAATAGTAATGTGTTCAAATATTTTCTGGGGATTGGCCCAAATATTAGTTATTGGCTTGGAGGCAACGGAAAGCTCTATAATAGCGAATTAAATGAACTGGTATTGCCCGAGCTCGATTACAAAGTGGTTTTCAAGAAAGATGAAACTACTCTAAAAGCAAATGAAATGAACGTTGCTACGCCCAATCGATTTCAACTTGGATTGGCCATAACAGCAGGAATTGATTTTGAGCCAGCGGGTCTAAATAGAATAATGTTAAATGTGCGCTACGAACTCGGCCACAGTTATTTGAGTAAACGTAAGGAGGGTGTTTTTGAAGGTTCTTTAAATTATCAAGATCCACTTCAAGTGCGTAGCCAGGGCTTCCGGATTTCAGTGGCCTATCTTATTGATTTGAAAGTTGAGCAGCGCAAGAAAGGCAAGAGCACAGTGAAGAATAAGAGAAAGTAGATTTACTTTTTTGTTCTGAAACCTTACCATTCTAACTTCATCGAGTCTTTGAGACAGACTTTGTTTTAAGAAAATTCAATCTTCCCTTGTTTGATACTTCTTTCATGAAGATAAAGTAGAATACCATCCTTTAGCCCCACATCCGGCACAAGAATACTGCTGGAATGAGCCCACTCCATTACTTTAATGTAAATATCGCTTGCTGGTATAATAACATCCGCCCGATCAGGATTCATTTGTAGTTTGTATATCCGTTCATCAATGGTAAAACTTTCAATCATGCCTTGAATTTCTTTTACCTTTTTCAGTGACATGGTTTTGCCAGGCTTCATTTTTCCGAGTTCGAAAATCTTACTAATGTTTCCACCGGTTCCAACGGCTGTAACTTTTCCGTAATCCTTCTTCACATTGTCTCTCACCCAACGTTCCATGTCTTCCCACATAACAGGAGAATCGTGATGCTCCAAAACGCGCACAGATCCAATTTTAAAGGAACGCGTTTTTATTTTTTTTCCGTGAGCATACAAGTTTAATTCTGTACTACCACCACCAACATCAATATGCAGATAAGTATCATTCGCCAGATACGATGCTATTGCACGATTAATAAGCTCAGCTTCCCGGTTGCCATCAATCACATGAATGGTAACTCCAAGTTCATCAAAAACCTGACTAACCAATTCCGCTCCATTTTCTGATTCACGCATGGCGGATGTCGCACAAAACATATAATCATCTACTTCATATAATTCCAGCAAGAGCTTGTAGGCGCGCATCAGCTTCTTAAAGGTTTGCATACTTTTTTCGCTGATGCGGTTTGTACCGAAAACATCATGACCAAGTCGCAAGGGAAAACGAACGTATTCCAACTTTTTAAAGACAGGAGGTGTCTGCTTATTAAGCACCGTTGAGATCTGTAAGCGGATGGCATTAGAGCCTATATCAATGGCAGCGAGTTTCAAAAGATTGAAGATTAGGTAATGCAAAGATCATGAATTGATACCTTTCGAAGGTTAGTATTTTAATAAATTGAAGTTAAATTTTAACAACGTTTCCGGATATGAAAAAAAGACCAACCCTAATTCGATCCCTTGAACTGCTGCTTCTGGTTAGTATTCTCCAGGGCTGTTATCTCAACAACACTGATTCATCTTTACGTGATTCAACTGTCCAGGGCTATCGCCCTGTTTACGGAGCACTCGATGGCTCCGAAATTAAGTTTGTGGCTTCGCGAGCGGTAAAGAATCCGGGTAAAATTTATGTGTATGGTCAATACTTGCTGATCAACGAAATCAATCAAGGCATTCATGTGTACAACAACCTAGATCCGGAAAATCCAGCATCGCTGGGGTTTATTCAATTGGTTGGTAATTCAGACATGGCCGTAAAGAATGATGTATTGTATGCCGACCATATGGGAAACATTGTATCACTAAACATCCAGGACTTTGAAAATATTACGCAGCAGGCATCGCTGCCTTTGCAAAACTGGAACTATGGAGTTCCACCACCTGCTGGTTTTTACTTTGAATGCGTAGACTCTGAAAAAGGAGTTGTTGTAAGTTGGAAAAATATTGAAATCAAAAACCCTTCTTGTTATGCCATTAACTAAAATAATACGAGCGCTATTCTATTCTGTTTTGCTCATCGCCTGTTCCGATTCAGGATCAGAAAGTAATGACAACACTAGCGGCCAAGGCGGCTCGCTTACTCGTTTTGCTATCAGTGGAAATTACCTTTATGTTGTTGATCATAATGCCATTCAGGTTTTCAATACACAGAACAATGCCTTTGAAAAGGTTAATTCTATCAATGTCAATTCAGGTCTCGAGACTATTTTTACGAAAGGAGAATATCTATACCTGGGCGCGCAGGACGCGATGTACATCTACGGTATTTCCGAACCTCAATCACCCAACTTTATTTTCAGATACTCACACATCACTTCGTGCGATCCCGTTATTGTTCAAGGCAATCGGGCCTATGTAACGCTTCGGTCAGGTACATTCTGTAATCGCGGAGTAAATGCATTAGAGATTCTTGATATCAGTAATCCAAACAATCCGACCCTAATCGCCAATTATCCTATGGCATCTCCTTACGGCTTGGGGGTAGATGAAAATCTATTGTTCATTTGTGAAGGGTCCGCTGGATTAAAAGTCTATGACATGAGTAATGAGCAAAACATTCAGCTACTAAAAGAAGTAACTGATATTGATGCCTACGATGTTATTCCACGAGATGGTTTACTCACCCTTACCGGTGAAGATGGTATCTTCCAGTTTCGTTACAATACTGAAACAGGTAATGTTAATTTAATTAGTACAATACCCGTTACGCGTGAAGAAATTTAAATGATACGAACGTTCTTAATTCTATTCTTAGCAACAGGCTCCTGCTTCGCTCAGGACTCCACAAGGTTTACCAAACTCATTCCACGATCGTCTATAAAGTTTGCTCCTGCTACCCTGGCTAACTTCTATCCCACGCTGGAATTCTCTTACGAGCAAAAAATCGCCAGTCGATTTTCCATACAAATTGGATATGGTCATGTGATAAAAATTGATAAAAGTTTCGATCCGGAATATCAAAACAAAAGAGGCTACAAGGGTAAAATAGAAATTCGTTACTATCTCATGCCAAGCGAAAGGAGCAATTTGGTGTATTACGTAGCCCCGGGTGGCTATTGGAATATTGTTGATTTTGACCGTGAAACATCCCAACAAGAATGCTACGACCTTAGTTGTACGCATACTTTTACACGGTATTATAACTATGTTGTGAACTACCGCGAGCAGGGTTTCACCTTGAAATTTGGCTTTGTTAAACATTTTTCAAAATCCATTTTCATCGATGTGAATGGTGGCTGGTCATTTCGCTACATTGATTATGACAAGCCTATAATACCACCAGGGATTAATAATTTTTTTGAGGATGATGTTTTCTTTTTTGCAAATATCCCCAAAGAGGAAGATTGGTTTACATTAACTCCCCTTATTGGATTTCGTGTTGGTTATCGTTTCCGATAATTGTTTTTGTAGTCTCATCGCTATTGATTTTCTTTGCATCACTTATCCAGAAAGACCGAGGGTTTGGGCCCTATGAAGTCTTAGCATCCTATCCCTCATTCGTTTGCGGGATGTTGTGCTAAATCCCATTCTTCTGAATCAATTGGAAGGAAAAGATAAGTGACCCACCAATACAGGGCTCTCTGGATAATAAACAAAGGAGGGCGCTATGAAAATCGAAGACATTTTAAAAGAACGTATTCTCATTCTGGATGGTGCTATGGGCACCATGATTCAACGTCATGTACTTACGGAAGAAGACTTTCGGGGCGAGCGTTTTAAAAATCACAAATCTCCATTAAAGGGTAACAATGATCTCTTGTCCATTACCCGACCAGACATCATCAAGGATATCCATGCTCAATATTTTGCAGCCGGAGCCGACATTGCTGAGACCAATACCTTCAGCGGAACTACCATCGCCCAAGCTGACTACCATCTTGAAGACGCTGTTTATGATTTGAACTATCAATCAGCAAAAATCGCCAAGGAGGTTGCTGATGAATTTACCAAACGCGAGCCACACAAACCCCGCTTTGTTGCTGGTGCCATGGGGCCAACCAATAAAACAGCATCCCTTTCTCCTGATGTAAATAATCCGGGCTACCGCGCCATTACATTTGACCAACTTGTTGTAGCGTTCAAACAACAGGCCCAGGCGTTGATGGATGGCGGTGTAGATTTCCTTCTATTAGAAACCATTATCGACACTTTAAATGCGAAGGCAGCTTTGTTTGCCCTTCAGGAATTATTCGATGAAACAGGAAAAGAACTTCCTATAATGGTATCTGGAACCATTACCGATGCCAGTGGAAGAACATTATCAGGTCAAACCACTGAAGCTTTCTTGATTTCCGTGTCCCACGTTCCGTTGTTGAGCATCGGATTGAATTGCGCTTTGGGCGCAGCTTTGCTTCGCCCCTATCTACAAGTTTTAAGCGAGAAGGCTCCATTCTTTGTTAGTGCCTATCCAAATGCAGGACTACCAAATGAGTTTGGACAATATGATGAGACAGCTGAACAGATGGGTTCGCAGGTTGAGGAATTCCTAAAGGATGGCTTAGTCAATATTCTGGGAGGTTGCTGTGGGACAACACCCGATCACATTAAGAGAATTGCACAGCTAGCTTCAAAGTACAAACCAAGAGTAGTGCAAACAGAAGAGAATTTAGAATCCGTTATTTAGCCCTAAAGTAAAACAACTTAGTTACCACTTTGTGTCTTCGTGACTTAGTGGCAAAAAAAAATTAAAAGTGTCAGCTATAAAATGGATTATCGATTAAAGTTAAGCGGCCTCGAAGCAATTGAGATTACACCTCAATCGAACTTTGTTAATATTGGTGAACGTACTAACGTTACAGGCTCTGCTAAATTTCTGAAACTTATTAAAGAAGATAATTTTGATGAAGCGCTAACGGTTGCATTAGATCAGGTGCGCGGTGGTGCACAGGTTATCGATGTCAACATGGACGAAGGCATGCTTGATTCGCAAGCCGCGATGGTAAGGTATCTTAACTTGATGGCATCTGAACCCGAGATTTCGCGCATTCCTGTTATGATCGACTCTTCTAAGTGGGAAGTAATTGAAGCAGGATTAAAATGCATTCAAGGCAAAGGCATAGTAAACTCCATCAGCATGAAGGCTGGTGTTGATGAGTTTAAGCGCGAGGCTAAATTAGTGAAGCGCTATGGCGCAGCTGTTGTTGTTATGGCATTTGATGAACAAGGACAAGCGGATACATACGAAAAACGAATTTCTATTTGTAAACGCGCATACGACATTCTGGTAAACGAAGTGAAATTTCCCGCGCAGGATATCATCTTCGATCCAAATATTTTTCCGGTTGCAACCGGTATTGAAGAACATCGAAACTACGCAGTTGATTTTTTCAAAGCCGCAAAATGGATTCGTGAAAATCTTCCCCATGCACATGTGAGCGGTGGCGTAAGTAATGTATCCTTCAGCTTTCGTGGAAATCAAAAAGTGCGGGAGGCAATGCACTCTGCATTTCTCTACCATGCCATTCAAAGTGGTATGGACATGGGGATTGTAAATCCAACCATGTTGGAAGTATATAGCAACATCGATAAAGATTTACTTGA
>JANODK010000113.1:0-3457 GCA_031412655.1 Chryseolinea sp. | reverse complement strand
TGCTGCTGCAGGAGCGGGGGCGGCATTGGCTGCTTTGACTTCTTCAACTACGGTTGGTTTCTCTGCCAACCATTTTTTGAAATCGGCCGGAGTATCAACTACAATCTTCATTTGCATATTGTAGTGCGAAGCACCGCAGATCTTATTACAAAGCAATAAATAATCAAACGTGTAAGGATCGAGTGCCGGCTGACCTTTGGCCACCAATTCCACACTTTTCTTAGCCCTGAGATTATTGATGTGCGCCACTTTCTCTTGCATGAAACCCATTTCACGCATCTCATCGGTGGTGTAAATCGGTTCGAAAGCAAATTGCGTCACCATTCCGGGAACACAGTTCATCTGAGCACGGAAATGCGGCATGAACGCTGAGTGCAAAACATCTTGTGAACGCATTTTGAAAAGAATTTTCCTTCCTTTTGGCAAATGCAATTCTTTGACTACTTTATCATCTTGTGCATTTTGATCGGCTAAATCTACTCCAACGCTATTGATCCCTTCAATATATCTTACATTGGCTTTTCCAAGTACGTTGTCATCGCCTGAATATCTTGCTGTCCAGTTGAATTGCTGTGCATACAATTCAACTACCATTACGTCTTCTTCTTTCTCGTTAACGAACATAATGTTGGTCCATGCGTACAATCCGTAAAGAATCAAACCTGCCAAAACTACTGCCGGAATAACACTCCAGATGAATTCCAGTTTATCGTTATCTGCAAAGTACAATGCTTTTTGATCATGTCTACCCCTGTATTTGAAGCTAAACCAATAAAGTAAAGCCTGCGTAACCGTTTGCACGATGAAAATCAAAACCCATGTAATATTCATCAAGTTGTCTAATTGGCCACCATGCGCCGATGCGGGCGTATGCAAAACCAAATGACCCCATTTGAGTAGGCCATAGATAGTGAAGATGTAGATGAACGCCAAGAAGCCAAACATAAGATATCCCTGAATGTTGTTATCCTTATCGTTAGCTACTTGAGTGTTATTTGCATTTCCACCAACCTGAGTCAAATCAAATATTTTAGTCAACTGCCACAGGGCAACAGATAATAGAACTAAAACTATAATTACCAACAAACTTGTCATCTGTTTTTGCTTTAAATATTAATAATGAAAATGTTTACTTTCTTCGATGAAAGGGTTGCGTTTTGGAAGCAATGGCACTTTGGTAAGTGCTGAGAATACTACGAAAATGAACAATCCAAGGAAGAACAATACCGAGCTGATTTCCGAAATTCCGATAAACCATCTGTCACCAACCGTTGCCGGCATGATCATGTTGAAGAAATCGATGTAATGTCCGAGTAAAATTACCGTTCCAGCCATAACCAATACCCAAGTGATTCTTTTGAAATCGGTGTTGACTAAGATTAGGATTGGGAATACGAAGTTCATGACGACAGCTCCGAAGAACGGAAGGTTGTAGAGTTCGATTCGGGTAATGAAATACGTTACTTCTTCCGGAATATTTGCGTACCAGATCAGCATGAATTGCGAGAACCAAAGGTACGTCCAGAAAACGCTGATACCGAACATGAATTTCGCCAAATCGTGGATGTGGCTGGTATTGACGTGTTCTAAATATCCTTTTGATTTCAAGTATAAAGTTACCATACAGATTGTTGTGATGCCGCTTACGAAGAAACTCGCAAAAACGTACCATCCGAACAAAGTACTGAACCAGTGTGGGTCAACTGACATGATCCAATCCCAAGACATGATTGATTCGGTTACGATAAAGAAAACCAAGAATCCTGCAGATAATTTAAAATTCTTTTTGTAGAAAAAGTTATCATTCGCTTCATCTTGAGCAAGACAGTTTTTTCTGGAGTAGAATCTGTAAAGATTCCATCCGATTAAGAAAATCGCAGCCCTGATCAACCAAAACGGAACGTTTAAGTAACCCGATTTGTTAGCGATTAGTTTGTCGTAATTCTCATTGCCAGGAATGGTTACACCGTCAGCCATCCATACAAAGATGTGGTTGAGATGCATGCCGCAAAGCACCAAAACGATAAAGAATATTACAGAACCTACCGGAAGGTAAGCCGTGATTCCCTGCATGACGCGGAACAATACTGGTGACCAGCCTGCCTGAGCGACTTGTTGGATCGCGTAGAATGCCAAGACACCTAACGAAACCAACATAAAGAAAATACAAGCCACATACAGTGCAGCCCAAGGTTTGTTTTGCAATTGGTGCAATACGTGCGTTAAATGTGCGGTATGATCGGCGTGCGCATCGTGTGCTTCCGCTTTTTTAGCATGTGCCGGAGCGGCTTGGTGTGCTTCAGCTTCATGATTATCGTGAGCCGGTGCAGCTTCTGCAACAGCAATCGTATCCACATGTAAAGAATCCTTTTCGACTACTTCATGAGCAACAGAATCAGCAGTATGAGCCGTATCAGTTTTTGCTTCGGCTTCGTGCGCCTCAGGTTTTGCAACATCATGTGCTTCGTGCGCTGCTTCAGCGGGAGCGGCTTCATGGCCTGCAGCTTCGTGTCCACCACCGTGGCCATGGCTTTCTGCGGCAAGGATTTTTTCCACTTCCTGAATATCTTTAGGTGCAGTTAAAAAACCATATCCAATCCCTAGGATACCGACGATCATCAGGATAAAAGAAAATGTTTTTAATTTACTTGAAAATGTGTACATAGCTAATTACGATCAGTTTGTTCTACAATTATTATTCGCTTTTGAGTTTCATTACGTAACTGGCTACTAACCAACGCTCGTTTACACTGAGTTGGTTCGCATGAGAACCCATAGAGTTCAAACCGAAAGTAACTACGTGAAAAATACTTCCCTCTGTAATGACCCTGTCTTTGTAGCTTGGCACACCCAGGAATTTCTCCTGTTTGACCAACTTCCCTTTTCCGTCACCGGCCGTACCGTGGCAGATGGCGCAATAGATTTCGTAAAGACCTTTTGCAGTTTCCATATCCGCGGTTGACAACGAATCGAGTGGTGATTTAGAACTGGCTTTTGCCGCTTCATATCCAGCCGTCGTGTTGGGATATTCGTAAACCTCCGAACCCCTTTCGATAGTTCCAAGTGCCGGAAGTTGCCCTTCCTTGCCACCTTTAAAAGCATTCGATTCGGCATAAGTTTCATAACTTACTGCTTCATACATATTGGGCATGTACTGGTAGTTTGGCTTCGACGTGTTTTGACAAGACGAAACGAAAATTGCAATACCTGCCAAAAGCGCTATATTATATACCCTTTTCATATCTGTTATTAATGCTTATCGATTACTTTAACTTCAACTGCTCCCGTATTCTGAAAAAATGAAACGAGTTCATCTTCATTATTGTTTACGGCAACTTCCATAAGGAAATGGTCGTCTGTAGTTCTTACGTCTGGATTTTCCGCGTCTTTGAAAGGCCATAAACGGCTTCTCATGTAAAACGTGATCACCATCAAGTGGGCAGCAAAGAAAACCGTC
>JANODK010000112.1:0-31360 GCA_031412655.1 Chryseolinea sp. | reverse complement strand
CGCGAACTTCGTATCTGTAGGAGATTACTTTCTTTTCGCAGTCACAAGGTTTGCGTATGTTTTTGTTAACATTCTTTTCACGGTGCTGAATTTCGTGTCTTCAGTCCCTTTCATTCTTTTCTCATCTGCTCAAATTCTAATTGGGGTTGCTCTAATTCCAATTGAAGGTTCAAATTCTGTGTTTTTGGGGTTCAGGTTTTGTTGGTGAGTAGCATTGGCTGGGGCAAAAAGGCAGTGCATTGAGTTGCTTTCTGTGCATTCGCGCGGTGGGTAAAGTGAATTTCATAGGTCGTGCGTAGGCGCGCGTTTAAATACAAGAATGACAGAACCACTACGCGTGGTTCTGTCATTCTTGTATTTGTAAACCCATTAGTTCCATGCCGCTAGTCGCAGCATGGAACTAATGGGTTTCTTTTTGTGCGGCTGGTACATGCAAGGCGAGAAGGGAGGTTCTATGTGTATCGTAATTAATCGCTCATCAGTTTCATGCTGCGGACGCTGCATGGAACTGATGAGATTCTTCTTTTCGTAAGGTGTGTGAAACTTGAAAAGGTGTTTTGTTGATGAGGAAAATGTACATTACTAAGGGCAACGTGGCTTTTAAATAGAACAGGGAGAACTTTCGTCCTCCCTGTCCACTTCCTCGGTCTGTGGGCTCCGGCTCTAGTCTCCTTTAATGGTTTTAAATTCCAGTCCACTTATTTGTTTGTATTGTGGGCTTGATGCTCCGAAGAGCGACTTTACATATTGCTTCACGTCCCGGGCAATGTCAACCAGTCCGATGTCGTCCGAGTACATCACTTTGTCACGCGCTATGCGGGCGTTGCTTAATGCTGTGGTTGCATTTATTACGGCTGTGTTTTTTGCTTTTAGATCAGCGAGCAACGTATTTAGGGTTGCTACTTTTAACTCATTCTCATTTGGAAGGTATTTCGCTTCGGCTGTTAATGTTTGAATGAGTTGGGCGAAGTTGTCCATCAACTTGTCGTAACTCTGTTGAGATGTGGAAGCTGTTTTTACCGGAGCAACGGCTACGCCCACTGCTGCAGGTTCAGGCTCTTTAATTGTTTTTGCTCTCTTTCCCTGAATTTTGTTGTTTGTTGATTTCGCATCGTCAACCGTTTGTGATGTTGAATCGGTTGCTGCCAATGCGTTGACAATTTTTGTTGCTAACGGCTTGAGTGGTTTGAAGGCAACTTCACGAGCGTTGGTTGCATTGTCGTAAGCTGTCTTTGCAACTTTAACAGCTTGCAACGATGCGCTTGCATTTGTTAGTAACGTGCTTAATCCTGGAAGTTTGATTGAAACTTTGGAAGGATTGTAGGTTGCCCCGTAGCCTGTGCAAAAGCTAATGAGGTCTTCGAAGTTTGCTACGCCTTTGGCGTGGCCGGTTTCTGATGTTGAAGCCATGATGGTAACTGGTTTATGATTGATGAAACATTATACTGTTTCCGCTAACGGATTTACAAAGTGTGGCGAAAGGATTTTTACCTATTAGTATGCTACAACGTGTTTATCTGATAACGGAATAACTGTAACGAAAATAACACTGTGGGAGTATTTGTGCAAGTAGAAGATTGCATTCCAAGATAAAGTTGTGCTAAATAAAAAGCCCATCAACTTACCGCTTTAGGTCAGTGTGATGGGCTTAAGGTCTTTAACTTGTTTATTAAGTTATAAATCTGTTAAGAAGGGTTTGATGCAACCTTAACGAAAACTCGTTTGATAACACCATTTTGTTCGATTGCCTTCACGGTTAGCTTAAGTTCACTCTTTCCGTGCTTATGAAAAACTTTATTGTGGACTTTCTTAATGTACCCAACATGAGTGCCACCCTTAAAAACTTTTACAGCTTCGTGATCATTAGCATTTTCTTTCTCAAGCTTGTATGTAAGAATATCACCCTTAGCGATACTATCAGCGGGTAACTTCATAACACTGAGACTTGCTAAATCTGTCAAAAAACGGAGCGTTTTTATACGATTGTAATCTGCCAGGAATTCAAAGTTATCTGTTGGATTTAACCCTTGAGTATGGGCCAGTAGGTAGAACTTATCGTCTTTATACTTAGGATCAATTTCCCAGAAATCTAAAAATTCTGAAATATCAGAGCGTTCCGATTTCATTATACGCTGACCAAAAATTTCGACTACATTATCTGTGTAGACTTCGTCTAAATCAGGAAACTCAGTGTATGGCGTAAATCCTTCTTTCTTAGCAGACTCCACGCCTTTCTTAAGGTATGAAAAACGCACTCCTTGTATGACGCTCCGTTTTAGAATGCCAACCAAGTGTCTCCGTTCCCCCTGACCTTGTCTCCAGCTTAAATATATGTGCCCTATCTCTTTCACTTGAACTACCTCAAACTAATGCTTTTAATGAATTGAACCGCGAAACTACCAATTTACAAATTAGCTGCTTTCTTTCTGCAGGTATTTTAATGTGTTTGCATTCTTCAGGTAACAGAACGTCTACTTTTTCTATAAGTTCATATACTTTCTCCTTGTTAAATCTACTTACCACTCTGGCTAAAGTGTTATTCACGTAGCTTTTAAAATTTTCTTCTTTAAGAAGGTTTTCCAGCAAAACAAAATGCCCGATTTTCTTGTCAATCCAGTGGATTTCGCTTTCACCTTTTTTGACATATTTTTCTATTTGATCTGCATCGTTTAATAGCTGAACCACTTTATCGTCTTCCAATTCGCGTCCAAAGCTGCAGCCGTTATCATAAATGGGAGCAAATCGTGTGTATTTGGCGAACAGAAACTTTGCTCGTTTTAATTCGGGCTTTAATTTCTGTGAGTCTTTTAAGTAATAGATGGAATTCAAAAACCTCTTGAGCCACCTGGGCGCTCTCTTGAGGTTTGCATGCTCCAGACCGAACTCCATTTCGGAGATTGATTTAGATAGTGCTGAGTGTTCTGTAATGAATGCCCAGTTTTCCTGATGCCTGTCGCTGTTGCCAATGAGCGAATCAAAAACGAGTATCTCAACAATATCTTCACAAAACTCATCTAACTTAAAAAAATGAAGAGTATTGCATATCAGGGCGAAGTTGTATTGATATCTTAATTTTCTATCATCTGGATCGAAGGTGTTATCGAAAGCTTGAATGTATCGCCCTCCTTCTACGAGTTCTTCTTTATCGGGGTTGATCATTGATTTGGAAATACAACCTACTTCGTCACCTCGTATTGCAATATGATACGGAAGAACATCGAAACCACACATCTCACCAATCTCATACGCTATGATCTCTGACCAAAACTCGAACTTGTAATCTTTCTTTTCCTTTTTTAATGACTGTTTAAAATAATAGAGTTCGTTATCTTCAGGGTTTAGGTAAATCTTTTTGTTACGAGTACCTCCGGTATTTAACCACGGCTGCTCACCCCACTCGGATATGTCGAATATCTTAGCCATTAGTTTGTATCAATATTTTTTATTACCGATTCCATAAGTTCGTAACAGTTCTAGCTTAAGGTAGAAGCTTGCAAATATTCGATCCATTCTTTTGACACGTTGAATTAGTATTTAGTCGAAATATTTAAATTCATCTACCAATAACCAATGGATTTCTTCTTTTACGAGTTTAGTTAATGAGGATATTTCTGAAAACAATTCAAGCAAATCAGCTTTGCCTTCGTTGTCCGCATATTTTCGAATTTGAATCAGGCCAGAGTGTGGCGTTAAGAAATCTGCATAATCGAAGTACTTAAAGTAGGGTTGGTCGTGCAGACCAACATTGGTAAGCCATTGACCTTTGCAATAATTTTTATTCCACAACTTATATAACTCTGTGACCTTTTTAATCAACTCTATATCCGGAGATGGCTTTGCTTTTTTTTCGTTGGCGTTGATATATGGCGCTAGAGTCTTGTTCCAAAAACTTTCAGCATTAGTTGGACAAAGAGGATTGTCAACAAAAACTTCTGGTGCTCCTTTTACAGGATTATCTTTTTCAAATCTTGTTACTACACATCTATTTTCTGCCAGCACAAAAGCAAAACATAATGAAAACCAATATTTCTCAAGTTCTGGTTTTATAGTTGGTGCCCATATGTCGTATTGATTTGCCCAAAGCGGATATACTCCATTGAGTGCCTTAGCAATTACAAACCAAGTAAATGTTCTTTTTGAGCTTTCTAAGTCGTAACCAGAATAACCCCTATTGTCTGTGGGGCCATTGAAGCACTTCGCTTTATTTGAATCTTTAAAAATTGCGTCAAGCCTAAACCAGACTTTTGGTTCTTGTCCTAATCTCTTATCAGTGTCTTGCTTTACCCTTACAGGAGTTGCATCATCCATAAACCCAATTAATTGCGAGTCTACAACTCCATAAGTTTTTTTATTTGATCTTCTTTCATCCTTGAACGGCAGTCCTCCAAATAGCTTTCCAGAGTTTTTTTCTTCTTTTGTTGGATCACGTTTAAAATCATACATCTTTTGGCCAACCCAATCTCTGATATTACCTCTAGAATTATCCAACTTGACCCTCTTAGCTTTCTTTAAAAACTTATTGAGTAAGTCATCCAATGATCCATCAGATTGGTTCCAATCTATCGCTGCTAGGTTAGCGTGAACTAGATTTGTGAGGTCGTGAACTTTAACTGTATTGGGTTTTGCTTTCTCATTATGCTCATAATTCCAAATGGTGAACGCCAATGGCCAACGACCATCGATCTTAAAGAATTCATTACTTGTTGTAAGAAAGCCACTGTGGAAACGAAAGTATTTATCCCAAATTTCTCTGAACCCTTTATAGGTTGGCCTTGGTATGATCCAAGACGTAGGTGTGAAGATTAAAACAACAGGGCTAAGTCCTTCCTTCTCTTGCTCTTTGGCAATATTTAGTATTTGACCAAGGAAGGCGAGATATCTTTCTTTACCCGCATCTTCACCAGTCAACTCATAAATGGAAGGATGTATTTCGTAAGCTGCTTCTGTGCTCTCTCTTTCCTTTACGTTTTCATCTGTGTTCTTGTAAGGCGGATTAAGAAGGAAAGCTATTGGCTTATCGAGATTAACACTTTTAAGTTTTAGTTCTTTCTTTAATTCACTCAAATAATCTGCACCTGAACGATCTAAAAAATTTAAACCTTTATTGTCAGATGTTTTTGGAACAATTGTAAACCCTGTTTCGATATGAAATGGATCTACTTTCATACGTCTTTCAATAGTGCGTAATAAATCCGGTTGCAACTCAGAAACAATTTTATGTTTCAATTTTCCGCGCCAACTCGAAACCAAGTTGCCTGAACCACCAGCCGGATCGAATACAATATAGTTCTCATTAATATTTCCAGGGAAATGATACTTAGCATACCATAAAGCAAACTTACTTAGGTTGCTATCGGTAAAGAAAATACCGTGTTGCTTTACATACTCTGGATCAATTTTCGCCAACACTTCATCGAAGCGACTGAAGTAGTAATCTACCGTTAACCCTGATCCTTCGTTAGTGAAAATGTATTGAGTATCAATGTATCTTTTAAGGTCATTTACTTTATGTGGATGTAAATGAACTGGATCGCTGAATTTGTTTCCATTGAAACCTACGACTCTTATTTCGTCACCGACTTCGTTCACAGACGCTTTTGAAGAAATATCCCAATACGCAACGATGGTATAAAAAGCATGAACTGCATCAATGGGCTTTTCGAATAGAGTCTTTAATTCTTCAATTGAGTTGATGAAGTTGTGTGGGTTGATCTGAATTCTGTCGGATTCGAGATTGTTAAGTATTTTCAGAACCGCGTAGGATTCTGTAGTAAGGTTTTTAGCGTCAACAAAAATATCACCGTCAAGGTCGCGTGGACCCAGCCAATAAATAGCAGCGTCTCTTATTTCTTTTTTGTTGTGAGCAGTTGTCTTTCGTGCGTTTTCTTTTCCAACAGTATTCGGTGCTTTGGTGGCATCGGCAGTTTTAGATAATATAACGGCATACTCGGGAAGAGTTCCTAGTTTCCAAATTGCTACAAACTTATGTGCTAATACTATTACCGTATTGTAAGCTAAGCCGTACTTTTTCTGATAGTGCAACGCTTGGTAAAAGCCATCTAGCCATTGCGACTCTGAAGATTTACACTCTACTATTAACTTACCTTCTACATAAACATCTGCCCCGTGCGCATCTGACTCTGATTTCACTTTGTCTTTAAAAAGCTTTTTGAAAAGGGGAAATAGGTCAGCCCTCTTTGCATCTTCATTGCTTTCGGATCGTAAGTAATCTGTGAACTTTTGTAATTCTTCTCCAGTAGAGGTCTTTGCCATACTTAGTTAACTAAACGGGTTATATCTATTGGCTCTCAATTTAGCAAAATAACTGTTTCGTTGCGGCTTCGGCAAGTGCCAAAAGCGTGGGGGAGAATCTCAATTAAAATTGCCGTGGGCGGGCGTTAGATGCAGACACTAATTACCTTCTACTTCATTGTGCGAGGTGAGTGTATTCAATTTTCTTTTGGATGGGTGCAGAATTTTTCTGGAAACATGTGTGGTAATATGATTATATCAGAACAGGATAGCGTTTCTCCCTCACCTAAAAAGTGTTGACGTCTTTCTCATCGCTTTTCATAAGCCTATTTTGAAGAATTGACATAGGATTTATTCGTATTGAAGGATCACTTATCTGTGTTCCCTATTCTTACCGAATCTTTAGCCTTAAGCAATCCCCTTTTACTTTCCATTCTTGTACCCCTATTGGTATTACCCCAGGTAACACATTATGTATTGGATGGATTTATCTGGCGGTTTTGGAAAGATAAGATTAGTCTGGAGTAGATAGTATTGAGTATTAAGACACTAGACATAAGACCCAGATCGTTGAACTTTAAACCCGGAACTCGGTTACAAGGAAGTTTTAGTCCATATTAACGGGCTGAAAGGTATAGACCTTACTGAATATTTTGATTTTAGCATTTTTAACCACATATTCGCAACTATAACAATTGTAAACATGAAACATTTAGCACGTATTTTATCTCTTTTAATGCTCGTTAGCGCTGGTTTATTCATCACCAGCTGTGGTGGTGGTGATCCGACTGATACTTCGGAAGAAGAAACAGAATTAAATAAATTCAAGGGTCCGTGGGATATGTCAGAAGTTACTCTTGATGGTGTTGTTCAAGCAGATTATGATAACGTAGTGGTAACATTTGCTGGTACGTTCGGTACTGCAGGTGGTAGTTACAGTTATACTAGTACTGCAGATGGATGGCCCGATGTATCTGCTTGGGATAAAGATGCACCTTGGAAATTTAAGGTTGTAGGCGTTTCGATTACAAGAACAGATGATAATCCGGACGTGGATATTGCGTATGTATTTTCAAATGGTGGAAATACTCTAAAACTTACTATTGAAGACTATCAAGGCGAAAGCTATACTAATGGAAGGGTAAATTCTGTAGATGGAAAATGGGTATTTACTTTAAATAAATAGTTTAAAAATATTGAAATAAAAAAGGCCTCACTTGAGGCCTTTTTTATTTCAATACCACCACGGTAATTCCATCTCCTCCCCGCTCTACATGTTCATCTTTTACAGAGGCCACTTCTTTGTATCGTTTTAAATGATCACGGATTACTTTGCGTAAAACACCTTCTCCTTTTCCGTGAAGGATTTTAAGTTCGCCTTGGCTTAGCAATATGGCGGTGTCAATAAACTGTTCGAGGATGTTGATGATTTCATCTACACGTTTGCCGCGCACATCCAATGTTGGGTTAAAGCTGATGCGCTTTTCCAATACATTAATGCCTGCAGATTTTAAGCGTGTGTTAATTTCTTTTTCAACGGCTGTGGTAATCTTTTCCAACTTCTCGAGCTTGGTCAATGATTTAATCTCACCGAACTGAACCGTTGCATTTTTACCTTGTATGGTGAGAATAAATCCACTGCTATCCTGACCAATGATACGAACACGATCGCCTTCTTTAAAACTTATGGGTGGCTTGGGTTCAGTTTTTGGTTTTTGTCCTACGCGCTCGGTTAATGATTTTAGATTTTCGCGAACCTTAATGGTTTCCTTTTTCTCGGCCTTGTTTTCACGAATGTGCCGAATGGTTTTTTCAATTTCCTTATTCGTTGACTTCAATAAATTGGAAGCTTCTTCCTTCGCTTTGGTAATGATTTCTTTTTTACGCGTCTCTAAATCCGTTGATAGGTTTTGGTATTTATCAAGGGCTTGTCTGAGTTCAACATCGCGTTTCTCCATGCGCTTTACTTTCTCGCTCAGCTCTTGTCGTTCACGCTCGAGGGATCGCACCAGCGTTTCAAAACCCGCCAGATCTTTACCTACTAATTTCTCGGCTTGAAGTAATGTTTGTTGTGGAAGGCCTGTCTTGCGGGCAATCTCCAACGCAAATGAACTTCCGGGTTTACCAATATCCAGTATGTAAAGCGGTTCTAATTTCAGATCATCAAAACGCATCGCTGCATTGCGGATTCCCTGATGCTGCCCGGCATAGAGTTTTAAATTATAGTAATGTGTAGTCGCGATGCCCCATACTCTTTTCTTCACAAGAAAATCAAGAATGGATTCTGCAATAGCGCCACCAAAATTCGGGTCGGTGCCCGATCCTAATTCGTCCATTAAGACCAACGATCGATCTGAAGCCGATTGCATGAACACGTTCATATTGCGCAAGTGGCTACTGTACGTACTCAAGTCATTCTCGATGGATTGCTGATCTCCAATATCAAGAAATATATCGTGAAAGATTCCAACGCGTGAGCGGTCTGAAACCGGAATCAGCAAACCACATTGTACCATGTATTGAATCAGTCCAACCGTTTTCAGGCAAATGGATTTACCTCCGGCATTCGGGCCAGAGACTAACAACATTCTATCTTGTGGATTCAATTCCACTGAAAGCGGAATGACATCGCGCTTACCTTTCAAACTTAAATACAACAGCGGGTGCTTGGCATTATACCAGGTCAATTCGGGTTTGCGTTCCAGTATGGGTAAGTCTGCATTGATCTCTACTGAAAACTTTGCCTTCGCCCGAATAAAATCAAGCTGAGCTAAAAACTGAAAAGCCGTTTGCAAAACCGGAAGCTCAAGTCGCAAAGCATCGGTCAGCTCTTTCAAAATTCGGATGACCTCACGTTTCTCGGCATGTTCAAGATCGCGAATTTCATTGTTCGCATCCAGCATTTCAGTCGGTTCTAGAAAAACCGTTTGACCTGTTGCCGATTCATCAAGAATAAATCCTTTAAGCCTTCGCTTGTTCTCAGCCAGTATGGGTATCACCAACCGTCCATCGCGAATAGTGGGCAATGCACCTTCAGGTACCCACTTCTCCTCCACTGCATTTCTAAAAATCTGATCGGCAAGTTTGCGTAATCGAATTTGTTCATCACGTAATTTCTTCCGAACCTGACCTAAGGTAGGACTTGCCGAATCCTTCACTTGCGATTTTTCGTCAATCTTTGTAAGTATGAGTTGTCGCAATGTGTTTGTGATAGCGACCGGTTCTGCAAGTCGATACAGTTCAGGATAAATTTCCTTTGCCTTATCTAAAAATTGTTTGCACGATTGAATGGTCTCTAATGCATAGGCAAATTTCAAAAACTCATCCGCCTCCAGCCAATTACCTTCCAATCGTATTCGCTGAAACCAATCGGAGGGATCATAAAAATGTTGGGCAGGAAAGGTCTCGGCTTTTTCTAAAATCTGTCTGAACTCCAGATTTTGTTTCAGAAGAACGGCAATAAAATCAGCATTGATGCTGAAAGCCATTCGATCGACCCACGCTTCACCAGCAGTTGAGAGGCAATACTGTTTTAATTTCGCCCGGATTTGATCAAACCCAAGCTTCTCTTCAAATACATTCGGGTAGATCATTTTTCTGGAGGCTTGGACGTTACCCGTTGCTCGCGAAGGTTTAACGAATCAACCAAAGCACTATAAATCTGCTCCAGCTCTTTTGGATGAGCCATGTAATAATCAAATGATTTTTTCAACACGGAGTCCTGTACATTCTTGGCCTCCAATACTTTCGTATTCATTTTCTTGAAGAGAAATTCACCAGAGTCGCGTGGAATGCTCAGCATCTGAATTTTTTGCTCCGTTATATAAACGTCAATAAGGGTACTCACCATTTCGCGTTGGCTAAGTATTTGTTCCGCAGGCGCCTTTTTTGCTCCACACGCCAGGCCGGAAAACAAAAGGATAAAGAAAATAAAGTAATGGATAAACCGCTTCACGATGCTTATTGGCCTTACGCCATTTTAGGGAGGCAAAATACTCATATTTGTTCTATTTTTGCGCGAGTGCGAGTTAATGGTTAACCGTAATTGGTAATGGTGAAGACTCTTACTATCATGAACGCTAATTAACCGATAACCATTAACTGATAACTGATTACCGAATTGAAGGAGCTTCTTAAGAAATTACGCAAATACGAAATCCAGATCCGCAAAGTGATTAACAGTCACATGCAGGGCGACTTCCATTCTATCTTTAAAGGATCGGGGCTTGAGTTTGACGATGTGCGCCCATACCAGTATGGAGATGATATTCGCACTATCGATTGGAATGTCTCGGCCAAAGGGCATGGCATGTTTGTGAAAACCTTTAAGGAAGAAAAAGAGCAAACGGTCTTTTTTATTCTGGATGTAAGTGCTTCCGAAGATATTGGAAGCAAAGGCCGTACAAAGGGCGATATCGGAAAGGAAATCTGCGGGGTGCTGGCACTTTCTGCTGCAAAAGAATCCAGTCATTTAGGATTGATTTGTTTTTCGGATGTGAAAGAAAAATACATTAAGCCCACCAAGGGACATTCACAGGCGTATGAAATCATCAGTACCATTACGAAGCTTGAACCAAAATCTTTAAAGACCAACCTCACGAAAGCGCTTGCTTTCTCGTTGAATGCCATCAAACGAAGAAGTGTCGTCATTTTAATTACCGATTTTATTGATGAAGGTTATTTTCAAAACCTGAAAGCATTAGCACGCAGACACGATCTTGTTGTCATTCATGTAAGCGACAAACGTGAAACACGATTACCAAAGCTTGGGATTGTTCCGATACTGGATAAGGAATCACAGAAGACCTTATGGATTAATACATCGTTTGGTGACTTTCGAAAGAAAATAAGTACTCACCACGATGAACGAAAAAAAGAACTGGCTACTTTCAGCCGCAAACACGAAATCAATTTTATTTCGCTGGATACGGATGAGGACTATGTGCCCAAACTTTTAAGATTATTTAAAGTCAGAAACAGATCGTTGAAAACGACCTAAGAGATGAAAGTGATGCGTTTATTTTTGACTTTATTTCTTTTCATGCTGATGAGCATTGCCTCTGTGTATGCGCAGGATGTTGTGGTGAGAAGTGGTTTCTTTTCTGATAGTTTGAAAATTGGTGAACCTTCCGGTTTTTATTTATCGGCTACCTATCCCAGCAACGCCAATATTCTATTCCCTGACTCAAGCTATAGTTTTGCACCGTTTGAGTTTGATCGAAAAAAATATTTCCCTACTGAAACAACCAATGGAAAAAGTTATGACAGTGTAGTGTATTACCTGTCAACTTTTGAATTGGATGATATTCAAACCCTTAGTCTTCCAATCTTTCAACTCAACCCACAAGACTGTACAGCTTTCGAATCCAATCGCGATAGCATTCGATTAATTTTAACGGCAACCGATATTCCGGATACTGTTTCTCTTCAAACACTGCCGTTGAAACAGAGTTTGGCCTATGAGGATGTTCATTACGATTTCAATTATCCTATTCTGCTTTTGGTGCTTTCTATTCTTGTTGTTGTGCTTGCGCTGGTGTATTTCTTCTTTGGAAAGAAAATCAGAAAGCACTTCCGATTGAAGCGTATGTTAAAGGCTCATCAACAATTTGTAGAAACATTCTCATCCAACATTGAAACGGTTCGCACAGCCTTCTCTCCTGCTTCAACAGAGAGCACCATTTCGTTTTGGAAAAAATATATGGAACAATTAGAAGCAAGACCGTACACAAAACTTACGACAAAAGAAATGGTGCGCATCCAAAAAGATGAAATGCTGGCAAAAAATTTAAGTTCTATTGATGGTGCCATTTATGGACACAACACATCGGTCGTTGAATCGCTGCAAAGTCTGAAGTCGTTTGCTGATGAACGCTTTAATAAAAAACTGGAGGAACTGAAGCATGGATAGCAATCTAAATCCGTGGTATTACCTGGAGTGGTTTATGCCCTCTACATTTCGTGCGTTTTCGTGGGAGAATAAAGTCTTCCTGTACATATTAATAGCGGTACCTATTCTATTCTTAGTTCGGTGGTTTACGCGTTATCGGTTCAATCAAAAATTACCGGTTGCTGTTACACAAAAAGACTTAAGGGTATCGGCAGTCAATTTGGTTCGATTCGTTCCTGAAGTTTTTCTGATGCTGGTGTTGATGCTGGTGTTAACAGCCCTTGCACGCCCACAATTATCAAACGAAAAAACAACACAATGGACAGAAGGTATTGATATCATGCTGGCAATCGATATTTCGAAATCCATGGAGATGGAAGATTTTGTTCCCAACCGATTGGAAGCTGCCAAAAAAGTAGCCCTTCAGTTTGTGGATGGACGCGTACAAGATCGTATTGGATTAGTTGTATTTGCTGGTGATGCATTCTCTCTTTCTCCTCTTACTACTGATTACGACTTGTTAAAATCCTATTTAAAGGATATTAGTTTCGATATGATTGAGACACCCCGGACTGCCATTGGTAGTGCCATGGCCGTTGTAACCAATCGCATGAGAGAATCCGAGTCGAAATCGAAAGTATGTATTCTTTTGAGTGATGGAGATAATAATGGAGGTAACATTGATCCAATTACGGCTGCGGAACTGGCAACGGCATATGGTATTAAAATCTATACCATTATTGTAGGTCGTGAAGGGCGTGTACAAATGGGTAAAGATTTCTTTGGCAACCCACAGTATTTCGATAATACTGTAAATGAAACCACCATGCGAAAGCTGGCAGAAATTGGAGGTGGCGAATTTTTCAGAGCGACCGATAACAAGGCACTCATTACCGTGTTCAAAAAGATCGATCAATACGAAAAAGCAGAAATCAAAGAGACACGTTTCAAAGACACTTCTGATTTTTATTGGGTATACCTGCAATGGGCCGTTGCCTTCTTCCTAATGTGGCTAATGCTGAAGTCTACGTTTATGAGTAATGTGCTTCAGGACTGAAAAGAATATAGAATTTAGGAGTGAGCATTTAGAATACATTCAGTGAGATACGCTCTCAGGATTACCTATCCCATGGATTGATCAATGTGAGGCTTTGTATCATTTTTAAAATCAGATACATTTCGCGTGACGAGTATGCGATTATGATGTAAGGCAGTTGCTGCTATGATTGCATCGGGTAACTTAACTTTATGAAGTCTTCGAACATTAACTGTTACGTCAACAATATCATCCGTTAGACCAATTACTTGAATAACTTTTATTAATTCAAGAATGGCATTGCCAGGATTCGAGAAGCCTAGAATTTCAATTTTATTAATAACCGAAATAGCTGGCTGGCCATCCAGAATAGAGGCCATGAATATTTTCACATTATCGGATAACTTGCCATTGGCAAAATCAATGATGCAATTTGTGTCAATCAAATAACCCTGTTCCATTCATTTCGCATTTGACGGAGTTCCTCCTTCATTTGTTCTAACTGAACATCAGAAATGCTACCATACAATTTTTCTGATAACTTTTGTCCTGAAGTTTTGGTATGACGACTCACCACTCTTATCAGATTCAAAGCCTCTAAATCTTCTAAAATTTTTAAGGCTTGTGGGCTGTTTACATCTATTGTAAGTGTTTCCATTCTAAATAGTTTGTAGTCATTAAAAATACCAAAAATTATGCTTTGCGTGCATTTTAAAATGAATTCAAAACCTGAGATCTGGAGTTCTAATTTAATCCGCCAAAACCGGTCTGCTCACAATTGCTTTCGCGGATGCTTCCATAATTTCAAAGGCACTTTCAGCCATTCGGTTTTCAGTGTCGAGTGTGGGGTTTACTTCTACAATTTCCCAGGCACATACTTTTGGATCTTTGCAGAGTTCTACATTTAGAATCTTCGCTTCTTCAACAGTAAGACCATTTGGAACGGGGGTTCCTGTTCCTGTAGAAAAACGACTGTCAATACTGTCTACATCAAACGAAACGTATACGGCATCGCAGTGCTCTAACATCGCCAAAGCACGCCTGGCGACTTCAGCAGCACCTTGTTTCTTCACCTCTTCTGTTTCAATGAAGTTGATGTTGTATTTGTTGATCAAATAGTTCTCTGGCTTCTCTAAGTCGCGTACAGCGATATACACGATGTCTTCCGGATAGATTTTCGGACCGGCTAAACCAACGTTCTTTATCTGCTCCCAATATTCCTGAGTTTCGCCACGTGGGTCGTTTACTTTACATTCAAAATTATCAATGCCACAGGCCATCGCGAGGGTCATGCCGTGCATGTTACCAGAAGGTGTAGTGAATGGGGTGTGAATATCCGCATGAGCGTCAATCCAGATAACACCGAGGCGCATTTTTGGGTCAGCCTTCTTAATACCAGCAATGGTTCCGTAGGCCGTGCTATGATCGCCCGCTACCACGAAAGGAAAATCTTCCTCCCAAATGGTTTCATAAACCTCAAGGCACACACGCTCCTCCATGATCATTACCCCATCGATGAACTTGGCGTATGAGTGCTTGGCACCATCAAACAGAAGTTCGTTTACATTCTCTACCTCTACCGATTCGTGAATCCGGAAGAAATCGGAGCCCATATCGAGGCTGGCAATCTTAATCGCCTCCACGCCTAAACTGGCTCCGCGGGTTCCGGCACCGATTTCGGACTTCACTTCTATTATTTTTAACTCTTTCACAGGAATCTTGTATTAATGTTTTGTGATGAACAGGTTATCGTTTGAAAAAGATTGGGAAATGCCTTTGTTGACTTTAAAAGTCAGGCAAGCCAACAACTGGCAGAGTCGCGAATACGGCTCTTTTACAAGAAAAACGATAAACCATGCGTTTAGAAAGCATGTTGCAAAGATGGCAAAATTATGACAATATTGCACCTCTTTTATCAAAACCCAAGTATGCCGAAATGAAGAGTTACCGTGAGCTAATTGAACAGACCTTTGAGTTCCCTCAGAAAGAATTTAAAGTTAGAGAACACGAATTATTGTTCAATGATGTGCCCTTAATGGACATTATTAAACAGTATGGTACTCCCCTCAAGCTCACCTACCTTCCCCGAATAAGTGAAAATGTTCGGTTTGTTCAGGCTACCTTCAACAATGCCCTAGAGAAATTCAAGTATCAGGGAAATTATACCTACTGCTACTGCACCAAATCATCGCACTTTTCTTTTGTGATGGAAGAAGCCCTGAAGAATAATAACGTTCACATGGAGACTTCTTCTTCATTTGATATTCCGATCGTTCGATCTTTGTTCAACAGTGGCAAAATTTCAAAAGACACTTACATACTCTGTAATGGCTTTAAGATGCCGGCATATCGTCAATACATCAGTGAACTGCTGAATGATGGCTTTAAAAACTGCATACCCATTCTCGACAATTTAGGAGAGATTGATTTCTACGAAGAAAATGTAAAAACTCCGTACCGAGTAGCTATTCGTGTAGCGGCCGATGAAGAACCGAAGTTTGAGTTTTATACATCCCGCCTAGGTATCCGCTACAGCGACATCAATGCGTTTTACAAAGACAAGATTGAAAATAGCGATAAGGCCGAGTTGAAGATGTTGCACTTCTTCATCAACACCGGTATTAAAGATACTGCCTACTACTGGAGCGAGTTGAGTCGTTTCATCTTCAAGTATTGTGAGTTGAAGAAAATCTGTCCTACACTCGATTCAATTGATATTGGTGGTGGTTTCCCGATTAAGACATCCCTTACTTTTCAATACGATTACAAGTACATGATCGAGCAGATCGTGGAAAACATTAAATGGATTTGCGATAAGAACAATGTACCTGTACCCAACATCTTTACGGAGTTTGGAAGCTACACCGTTGGTGAGAGCGGTGCTGTATTATATTCTTTGATCGATCAAAAATTACAAAACGATAAAGAGCTTTGGTACATGATTGATGGCTCGTTCATCACACACTTGCCTGATGCCTGGGGAATGAATCAAAAATACATTTTGTTAGCCCTAAACAAATGGGATGATCCATACCATAAAGTGAACATCGGTGGACTTACCTGCGACAGCATGGATTATTACAATTCAGAAGCGCATACAGGTGAGGTGTTCTTGCCAATGATTACGGACGAAGAGAATCTATATGTAGGTTTCTTCCACACAGGTGCGTACCAGGAATCGCTTGGAGGTTATGGAGGTATTCAACATTGCCTGATCCCTGCACCCAAACATGTATTGATCGATCGCAACGAAGACGGTGAGATTACGACCCAGCTTTTCGCTACAGAGCAGACGAGTGAGAGTATGTTGAAAATTCTTGGCTATTAGTGAATGGCTAGATGTTAATCGTTAAGCACCTTTATCGATTAACATCTAAACTAAACTGTTCTTAGTGTTGACCTGTATATCCTTTTACTTCTTTAAAATCAACAGGCAATTCAAATAATGAGGTGCTTAACGATTCTTTCTTAATCTCGGTTACCTCCATAGTCATCGTACCTTCCGGCATTGTCATTTCCATTTTCAATGGCACGCCTTCTATATTTTCGTAGAACATGGATTGATTGCCACGGCCCATGCGTTGCTTTGAGAGGCTCTTCAAATCCAGATCTTTTATTTCTGTTGTCGTCCAGTAAAAATTCTTCATGGTTTTTCCATTCTGGGTCATCTCTACAATGGTCTTGGTGCACATGTAGTTAAGGATCTTCGCGGTCTCCTTTGTTTTGGTCACTTTCACTTCCGGCTTTGTCTTTTGGGGCTCATTGCTTCCCTGAGGTAATGTGGTGTAGGTCTTATTTTTTCGGTCTAAGGAATACGATTGATTTTTATCGGTAAGATTGAGAATCTCCATGCCACCCATCATACCACCTTCCATTTGTGCAATGCTATTATTGTTTTTGATCTTTATGGTAAACGCAGTAGGCATCATTGAATTCAGATTTCCCCCTTGCATCATTTGCATGGTCTTTTCCATTTGCGCTTTCATCTGGGGATTGGCATCCATCATGGCCTTAAACTGGGGGTCGTTCATCTGCTTTTCCATCTCCTTCATTTTGGCCTGAGTTGCCGGATCATTCATTTTCTTTTGACCTTCCTCCATTCTGGCTTTTGCTGCCGGATCTGTTATTTCCATCTTCATCGACCATTTGATGGTTCCCTCAAATGAACTTTGAGCGAGACAGGTACAGGCAAAAAGCAGGCAGGCTATTACAATGGGCGTTTTCATGGTGAAGGCGTTTTTATTTGTCCGGGATTAAAATTATCAGAATATCTACTGACATCAATTTAAAAGCCAGCTTTTCTACTCTTTGACGAACTTTAAACATTGAGGTCTTCATAGCGCTCCTAAGGCCTTGTATCTAAATAAATACCAGTCTTGTCAAACTAACGATTGATTAACCTGCATCTTTTTCTAGTTTTGTTTACAATCCAAAATTAGGTGAGCAACGCTATCGTTATTATTCCTACATACAAAGAGCGCGAGAATATTCGCTCGATCATCGATACTGCGTTTGCCTTACCGAAAGACTTCCATATTCTGATCGTGGATGATAATTCACCCGATGGAACAGCGGAGATCGTAGAAGAATTACAACAGCATTATAATGTAACCGAAACCAAACTTCATTTACTAAAGCGTGCGGGTAAGCTTGGGTTGGGTACTGCCTACATCACCGGTTTTAAATATGCTCTGGAGAAGGGATATGATTTTATTCTTGAAATGGATGCGGATTTTTCACACGATCCAAAAGATCTTGTAGGTCTTTATTTGGCGTGCTCTGAGCGTGGAAGCGATGTGGCTATTGGCTCGCGCTATGCCACTGGCGTTAATGTCGTGAACTGGCCAATGGGGCGCGTTCTGCTCTCCTATTTTGCCAGCAGCTATGTTAGATTAATTACCAGCATGCCCATTCGCGATACAACTGCGGGATTTGTGTGTTACAGGAGAAAGGTATTAGAAACCATCTCGCTCGACAATGTAAAATTTGTTGGATACGCCTTTCAAATCGAGATGAAATTTCTGGCCTGGAAGTTTGGCTTCAAACTCACGGAAGTGCCTATTATTTTTACAGATCGCACAAGAGGTGAGTCCAAAATGTCGGCTGGCATTTTTAAGGAAGCTTTTTTTGGTGTGCTTCAGTTAACCATACAAAGTTGGTTTAAGAAGTACATACCTAGCGGTCAGCCTTCTTAAACCAACACTTGTTTTTAGATGTCGCGCGGCTGATGAAAACTTTCTTGTTCTTCCGAATCAATGAATGTTATCGGGCCAACGTGCGATTTCACCATCTCCAAATCAGGTTCAGTGATTTCCACTTCATATCCATCTTCTTTCAGCATGGCCAGAATGTCTTCTGCCGCTTCACGCTGTTTGTAGATGTGATAATCTTCGCGTGCAAAAACAGGATAACGACCTAATTTTTGTTCGCGATCAACGAAGTTGAAACCACATAAAAACAACTTGCTATCCGCATGTTGAATTCTGTAGAGCGGCATTTGCGGATACTGTTGCATCCACTCCACAAGCTCTTCGCGCGTACCTTGAATGATCTCAGTAAGCTTAAAGATTTTCATCAATTCTCCTTGGTTGGGTTTGTCCAACAAGCGAAGATCGAAGTTGTGAACGTAGGCCGATAAGCCTACGCAGCCGCACAATACCATTAGTGGATTTTGTGCATCGCCATGCAACCGCACATCCAGGTTCTTTGCATTAAAGAAAGCCTGAAGTCTGCGGTTTCTTTTGGTGATCGTGTTGGTTAGGTCAGGCCTAACCGGATTTTTAAATTTTAACTGCATAACATTATAACCGTTAAGTGAGATAAGGTGGGCTCCTTATATAACAAAAGTATAAAAATATTTGAAGTTCAAACGTTTATTCCAATTAATCGAATCGAATGGCTTTTATCGGGTTTACGCGGGAAATGACCATGGTGGGGAGAAGTAACACCGCAACAATAACCAAAAAGGCTAAAAGATTTAAAAGCCCCACAATTTCCCAATGCCAGCTGATGGGCACCACATCCATATAATAATCATGCGGGTTTAATTTAACCAATCTGAATTTATATTGAACATAACAAATCCCAAGCCCCAGCGCATTGCCGAATACAAGTCCCTTCAGAATAAGGTTAATCCCATTGTACACAAAAATAGATTGTATCAATTTATTTCCGGCACCCAGTGCTTTCAACATTCCAATCATTTGAGTTCGCTCCATCACCAAGATAAGAACAATAGAAACCATATTGACGCATACCACCAACAGAATAATGACCAGAATAATGTTGACCTGACGGCTGATAAGATCCAGCCATTCAAAAACCTGGCTGTACTTATCGCTCACACGTTCAACGTACAAATCATAATCCATCGATTCCTGGATTGCATAACCCGATTCATCCACCTTGTCGATATTTCTTACAAATACCTCTACCCCACCCGCCAGTGAATCAGGCCAATCATTTAATTTCTGAATAAGGCGAATGTCGCTGATGATGATTTTACTATCGAAATATTCAGACAAGTCGGTTTCATAAATACCCGTTACTAACAACTTACGTGAACGTGGTGGATTTTGAAAAAAGTGAACGACTATTGGATCACCTACCTTAGCTTTCAATTTATTTGAGATGTCTTTGCTGATCACTACCTGATTAGCATAACCAGAATCGGGAAGTGTGATAAATTTTCCGTCAATGATATTCTTACTAAAAGCATTTGCATCAAAACTTTTACCTATGCCTTTTAACATCACACCCAGCACTTCATCATCAGCCTTCACAAGTCCGGCTTTGTGAGCGTATTCCTGGAGGTGTTCTACATTTGGATACCGTTCCGGATGAAGGTAGGCATCCATTTTATAATTCATCGACTGCTCCTCTGGAGAATTACTGGTGGTCTGTTTTGTTATGATGAGATGACCACTAAAGTTGTAGATTTTATTTTTGATGGTTTCCTGAAAACCTTTCAAGATCAAAAACGAAACGATGGCAGCGCCTAAACCAATGCCAATGCTGGCGATGGCAATTTTATGAATGGTAGAAGCAAAACCCTGCTTCTGCTCCTGGCTGATTCTTTTCGATATGAAATACGAAAGGTTCAAACTTATGATTAACTTTTCAACATTTATATTCTTACGCAAAGTAGGATAACATTAGACCACAATCAATACTTTCATTGCTTCACTCTGAATTAATAATTTTGCCGATATGAAGAGATTTGTTTTTGCTTGCCTCGCTTTACTGACTTTCGTAACCTGTGGTAGTGGCGTGCATGTACCTAATACATCTTCATCGCAGGCCACTGAAAAATTACAACCAAAAAAAATTGTGATTGGTGCAGACCAGCTCGATCTGTTACTTCCTAAACTAAAAGACAAACGAGTAGCGCTGGTCGTAAATCATACTTCCTTAATCGGTCAAACCCATCTTGCCGATACACTGAAAAGCAGAGGTATCAACATTGTTAAGATATTCGGACCTGAACATGGCTTTCGCGGAAACGCTGCCGATGGCGAGCATGTTAATGACAGCATCGATTTTAAAACCAATATTCCCGTAGTATCGCTTTACGGTAAAAATCGAAAGCCGACAGCCAAACAATTTTCCAATGTTGATGTTGTGATTTTTGATATTCAGGATGTTGGCACTCGTTTCTATACCTATATCGGAACCATGCATTATGTAATGGAGACTTGCGCGGAAACCAAAAAGAAACTCATCATCCTCGATCGCCCAAATCCAAATGCATTTGTTGACGGACCCATGAATGAAAAACCTTTCCAATCTTTTGTTGCTATGCACGCCATTCCGATCGCACACGGATTAACCGTTGGCGAACTGGCTCAAATGATCAATGGAGAAGGATGGCTTGCAAACAAACTAAAATGCGAGGTTGAGATTATCGCGTTAAAAAACTGGCAACATTCTGACGATTACATATTGCCCATTAAACCATCACCGAACCTTCCGAACAATCAAGCCGTAAAAATGTATCCATACATCTGCCTTTTCGAAGGAACGGTGATCAGCCTCGGGCGCGGTACACCTTTTCCATTTCAGGTATTGGGTAATCCGGAATTAAAAAACATGCCGTTTCAGTTTACACCTCAAACGATTAAAGGTGTTGCTGTGAATCCACCACACGAAAATAAAATCTGTTATGGAATTGATTTGCGAAATGCTTCAATTGAACGAAAAATTGATTTGAGCTATTTGTTTCAGATGTACAAAGCGTATCCTGATAAGGAAAAATTCTTTCTTCCTTATTTTAATATTCTGGCAGGCACGTCCGCATTAAAGCAACAAATCAAAGATGGATTAACAGAAGAAGCCATTCGCGAAAGTTGGAAGAAAGATTTAGCAGCCTATACTGAAATGAGAAAAAAGTACCTACTTTATCAATAGCATCAAGGGTTAATTAGTATACTTGTATATGGGAATAATCATTAAAATATCGAAGAAAAGCAGCGAGAATGATATCCGAAAAGCCCTTACACCCTTGACCAAAAAGAAGAAAGGAAAAAAAACGCTTGCCGATTTCTATGGTAAATTAAAAGGTGTTTATGGAGATGGTCTAGAATATCAAAAAAAAGTAAGGAATGAATGGGATTGATTACCTCGCAGATACAAATGCTTTCATTCTTTTACTTGAAAAGCATCCGTCATTAAAAAGATTATTAACATCATCGTGGCATTATTCTTTTATTACACAGATTGAGTTGCTAGGTAAATTCAATATTAGCACATCTGATATTAAGCATGTAAAAAACCTTCTAAGTATTTGCATCAAGCTGACTCATAGCGAAGCAATCAATGATGTAGCAATATCTTTGAAGCAGCAATACAAAATAAAACTTCCTGATGCCCTGATAGCAGCAACAGCTCTTCACTACCAACTACCTCTTCTAACATTTGATAAAGGCTTTAAGCATATTAAAGGATTGGATATGATTATCCTTGAAATGTAAATTAAAGTTTGAATGACCAAATCCGAAAAAGTAGCCGACATCATATCCATTCTTGAAAAGTATTTTCCAGAACCTGAAATTCCGCTGAATCATAAAGACGCTTATACCTTATTAGTTTCAGTTCTCCTTTCTGCTCAATGTACCGATGTTCGGGTTAACCAAATAACACCACTTCTTTTCAAGCTTGCTGACAATCCTTATGACATGGTGAAGATGAGTGTAGACCAGATTCGTGAAATCATCAAACCTTGCGGACTATCTCCCATGAAATCAAAAGGTATTTATGGTTTATCTAAAATATTGATTGAAAAATATAATGGCGAAGTTCCGAATACCTTTGAAGCGCTTGAAGAACTTCCTGCTGTTGGTCATAAGACTGCCTCGGTAGTAATGACTCAATGGTTTGGTGTGCCTGCTTTTCCAGTGGATACACATATCCATCGACTTGCCTATCGTTGGGGATTGACTACTGGGAAAAATGTAGATCAAACTGAGAAAGATTTAAAGCGTTTGATTCCGGAAGAGAAATGGAACAAAGCACATCTTCAAATTATTTATTTCGGCCGCAAATATTGTCCTGCTCGCGCACATGTTTGGACGGATTGCCCGATTTGTAAAAAGTATATGAGAAAAGAGTTGAGAGATTAAATCGAAAAGGAATTGATCTTATTCAAGTTCAGATTTATTTATTCCTGCTTGTTTAAGAATAGAGAAAAATGTGCCCTTTGGAATATCCCTATTGTGCATCGGGACAACAACTCGCCTCGCACCATCCTGCAACGTGTAAATTTGATGACTGCCTTTCGTTCGATCTAAAACAAATCCTTTCTCCTTAAGAATTTTGATTACCTCTTTAGCAGTATAAGATGGTGTCTTTGTCAAGCAGGAACAGAAACTGAATATTCAAACGTGTTCTCCTCTGTAGGTATAGGCTCACCATGAGCAACAAGACTCTCAATGTATAATTCAATGGCCTCTCGTACGTTAACTATTGCCTCATCCATTGTTTCTCCATAGGTAACACATCCAGGTAATGAAGGCACAACCACAGTAAAGCCTCCTTCAGGCTCCTTATTCAACAAAACGCGGTAAGTATTATGGCTCATTAACCAAAGGTACTTATTACCGACCTTTGAGACAATACATAGAGCTTTCATTTCAAGATTTTAGATATTTGCGCCCTATGAATAATCTCCGCATCATCTTCATGGGCACACCCGAATTCGCGGTGCCGAGTTTGGAAATATTGGTTGAAAATAAATTCAATGTTGTAGCCGTCATTACTGCATCCGATAAACCACAAGGACGGGGGCAAAAGATTACCTACTCACCAGTAAAAGAGTCTGCCCTAAAACATAGCATACCGGTTCTTCAGCCAACAAATTTAAAATCACCTGAATTTTTAGAGGAGCTTAAAAGCTATCGGGCCAATCTTCAGGTTGTAGTGGCGTTTCGCATGTTGCCAGAAATGGTGTGGGCAATGCCTGCACTTGGAACTTTTAATCTACATGCCTCTCTTCTTCCACAATACAGAGGTGCAGCACCCATTAACTGGGCCATTATCAATGGAGAAAAAGAAACGGGGGCAACAACTTTTTTTCTGAAACATGAAATTGATACCGGTAGCATCATCTTTCAGGAAAAAGAAATAATTGGTGAGGATGATACGGTTGGTGAACTTTATGAACGATTGATGATTAAAGGCGCTCAGCTTGTTTTAAAAACAGTGCAGTCGATTGAGAACGGTAATTATCCATCGATACCTCAAACTGAGAGCGCTGAAATAAAACATGCTCCCAAAATATTTAAAGAGACGTGTCAAATTAACTGGAACCAATCGAGTGAGCAGATTCGGAATTTTATTCGAGGTCTGAATCCTTATCCAACTGCCTGGTGCGAACTGAACAGTAAGAACTACAAAATCTTTAAGGCATCCGTTTCAAAAGAAAGTGGAAATCAAAAGGAAATTGGAAGTATAAGTACAGACAATAAGAACTATCTCCATATCCGAACTTCGGATGGCCTGATTTCAATTGATGAATTACAACCGGAAGGAAAACGAAGAATGGACATCAAAGAGTTTTTCAGGGGAAATAAAATCAATTAATAAGGTTCGATAAGCTCTTTTTCCTTTCCGAAAAAACAGAAAATTATTTGCACCTTTGCACGTCCTATTACCTACTTATTGAATGATTATCTCTCTGATTGCCGCCCGCACGCAAAACAATGTGATCGGAAAAAATAATGACCTGCCCTGGCATTTGCCTGATGACATGAAATACTTCATGCAGACCACGAAGGGGCATCACACCATTATGGGTCGCAAGAATTATGATTCTATTCCAGAAAAATTCAAACCACTACCAAATCGCACCAATATTGTCGTAACACGTCAAACTGATTTTCGTGCTCCTGGATGTATCGTAGTAAATACCCTTGAAGAAGCTTTAGAAATTGCACGAAAAAATGGCGAGCCGGAGACCTTCATCATTGGAGGAGCTGAAATTTATAATCTTGGTTTTTCGCATGCTCATAAACTCTACATTACTGAGATCATTGCCACACTCAATGGAGACACTTATTTTCCAGAGTTTAGCAAAAAGGATTGGAAGGAAATCTCCAGAGTTCATCATAGCAAAGACGAACGCCATACATTTGATTTTGATTTTGTAGTCTATCAGAAATAACAATTGATTTTTAAACGAATATGTCAACACTTGCCAATAAAGTAATTTGGATAACAGGCGCCTCTTCCGGTATCGGTGAAGCCATTACATATGAACTCGCCCGCAGAGGCGCAAAACTTATTCTGTCCGCGCGTAGGAAAGAAGAACTTGAGCGGGTAAAAGGAAACTGCATTGCATCCGCACAGCCCAACATTCGTGTACTCGCACTTGATCTTTCACAATCAAGCACCTTACAACTTTCTACTGAAGCCGCCATTCAGATCTTCGGACACATTGATATTTTATTCAACAACGGTGGTATCAGTCAGCGCAGTCTAACAAAAGATACCGTGTTGGATGTTGATAGAAGAATTATGGAGGTGGATTATTTCGGCACCATTGCGCTTACCAAATATTTGCTTCCACACTTCTTACAACGCAAGTCAGGACATTATGTAACCATCACTAGTGTAATGGGCATTATTGGTACACCGTATCGTTCAGCGTATGCTGCCGCGAAGCACGCCTTGCATGGCTTCTTTGATTCATTACGTGCTGAAGTATGGCGCGAGAATATTTTTGTCACACTGATTTGTCCAGGATGGATCCGAACCAACATTACCTTCAACGCACTGGTTGGCGATGGCACTAATCTTAATAAAATGGATGGTACCACAGACGATGGTATGAGCCCTGAAGAGCTTGCAAAAAAAATTGCCGTGGCAATCGAAAAGAAAAAACGCGAGGTCTATATCGGTGGTCTGAAAGAAGTAATGGCGATTTATATGCACCGTTTTCTTCCTGGCGTATTCGCCAACATTGTAAAGAAAGCAAAAGTAAGATGACGATTTAGGATGAGTGAATTGTGATGATTGATTCGTGATTTTACATCACTGAACAATGCTAAACTTAAATCGCACATTACAAATCGAATACCATAACTACCTGAAGTTTCATTACCGCCCGGGTGTCTATTCTTTCACAATCATAAATTCAACTCTTCTATTGAATGACCTGCCTTCATCAGTGGTATTGAGCGAAACCGGCTTGCCCTCGCCATACCCTTTTGCTGTAACGCGAGCACCTGGAATTCCTTTTGAAGCAAGATAACGTAGAACGGCATCGGCACGTAATTGCGATAGTTTTAAATTATAGGAATCATCCCCAACATTATCCGTATGACCACTGACTTCAATTACAAGCTTTGGGTTGATGTTCATCAGCTCAACCAGTCGGGCGAGTTCAGGAAATGACTCCTTTTTCAATTCTGCCTTATTGAAATCAAAGAATATGTTATTAAGACGAATTACCTGACCAACTTCAATTGGTGTCAGATAAAGATCTTTTGTAATCTCATCGTATTCTTTCAGATTACTAAGATCCAGGTTTTCAGAGGTGGCATAGTATCCGTCTTTCTGTGCGAGAAAGGCGTAGTTCCTGCGTGCAGGCAATGCAATCTTAAACCGACCGTCTCCAGGATTTGATGTTGCCTTTCCTGGACTCTCTGTTGAAAGTAAATCAGAATAACGAATCGATGCCTCTAATGGTTCTTTTGTTTTTGTATCGATTACTTTTCCAGATACGATAACAACTGGTTCAGGGCGAAATACTACTGGAAGACTTATACGGTACAGATCAAGATTTCCCGTCTCGGAGATCGCCATGTATGCATACGCTCCAGAGGCCGGTATAGTAAAATATGCCTCCCAGGCCGCAGTATTTATCTGCGGTCCCATATTCTGGGGCTTGCTCCAGTTCACCCACGTATTATCCAAACGTTTGGAAATAAAAATGTCTGAGCTTCCATAACCAGGGTGTCCATTGCTGGCAAAATAAAGTGTGCGCTCATCAGCAGCAAGAAAGGGTGTAACTTCCTCGCCCGAAGAGTTCACCACTGAGCCCATATTCTGTGGCTCTGAATAACTGCCATCACTTTGCAGCATACTTACATAAAGGTCATTACCTCCAAACGTGTCTTTTCGTTTCACGCCAAGGATCATAATCTTTTGATCACTGGAAAGATAAAACTCGTTGGAGCCCGCTTCATTATAATAATTCTTCATCGCAATATCACTTGGCACAGACCAACCATTCGCGGTGCGAGTCGAAGTGGAAAAACCCGATGCTTTAAAAGATCCGTCTGAATTATACTGATGCATCAGGAAAAGCAAATTGTTATCGGGTGTCACCGACATAACTGTATTGTGTGAGTCGTTATTCAGCGGCCGCGGCATCGGTATTGCTTTACTCCACGTAGAATCAGAGGTGGCCACGGAATAGAATATATCATCCGTTGTTAATCCAGCAGTGCTGTTCGGATCGGCATAGCGCGAAAAGTACAAAGTCTTACCGTCAGGAGATACAATAGGCCACTTCTCCGTCAATGGTGTGTTAACTTCCGGACCAAGATGTTTCTTCACAATATCAAAAGTCGCACTCGTAAGCAGGTTGATATTTTTATCCTGGTAGATTCTGAAATAATCCGTTTCCGTTTTCATGGGAGCATTAGTGGTTAATCCCACGTAATGAATGAACGCAGCAAGCAACGGTGCCTTTTCTTTAAAGTTTATACTCTCCACAAGAGAACCATTTACTATGAACCGCATCACACCATCGATTACTTCAACACGAAGTACATTATCTTTTATTCCGGTGTGAATAGACTCATGTGTTGGATATCCTTTGTCATCAGTCGCCTTGTTTAATGTGATCCACGTTGCATTCTGACCACTTCCTATCCAATAGGTTTTCTGTTCATTATTAATACCAAAATAGAGATAGTACCCATCATTTCCGTTCAGGATAAGGTGATACATCCCTGAACTCATCGGTTCTATTGCTTTGAACTTCGTTTCGATTGCAAAATCTTTAGCAGGATCAATATTCGCAGCATGAAGCGTCCAGTAAATGTCTTTACCTCGTTGTTCCTGATATAATACGTTGTTACGAATTTTGCGCAGATAGTTCTCATCATCAACATCACTCCAATACCAGAGTGGGGCCGGCTGGTTAAACTGCTCATCAAGCAACAACGGCAGCTGTCCAAAAAGAGGAAGAGAAAGCAAACAAAAAAAAGCGAAGAATACTGTTTTCATTGTGAAGGGTTTGTACAAATTAGAAATCATTTGTTACTTCTTCAGCAGAAGATAATATATATTACCAAAAAGCCGCAACGTGACGTAGTGACTTCAGTAAAGTATTTGTAATGACCGATCAATGACTTGGGCCTTGCAATTCCCAAAATACTTTCTGCAAGTCACTAATCGCAAATCAATCATCACAAATGCACAACTACTTCCTTCCTATCAAATAATATAAAATAGGTCCAAGTATTGGTAAAAAGATGACAGCAATAATCCATAAAAGTTTTTTCTCCATATCTTTATTGCTCCGAATAATTTCAAGCACAACAATGATGTCAATAATTAAGATGATAAAGGATATAAGGCGCCACATAGTGAATTATTTAGGATTTTAGATCTACGATTTTAGATTTAATACAGTAGTGTAAAAGTATAAATGGGCAATCAGCTTCCAATTTCTTAACAAAATCATAAATCCTAAATCTAAAATCTTAAATTTTCAATTCGATTCCAAAATTCTGAACAGCTCATCCAGATTTGGAGTGATGATGATTTCTGTTCTGCGATTCTTCTGCTTGTTCTGCGGTGTATCATTTGCAGCAAGCGGCATGGATTCACCACGACCTGATGCTGTAATTTGTTTTGTTGAAACACCGGCCTTCGTTAGAATTCGAGTAATTGAAGTTGCACGCATTACACTAAGATCCCAGTTGTCATTCATGTATTGAGATTTCTTAGAGATGGGTACATTATCGGTATGCCCTTCCACCATAATGTTAATATCGCGTTGATCTTTAATGGCCTTGGCCAATTGTTGCAGTGCGGTTACACCTTTGCTGTCGACATCAATACTTCCGGAACCAAATAACAATTGTTCAGCTAGTGATACATACACTTTTCCGTTTTTCACTTTAACGGTGATGTCGTTCTCTTTAAAGTTCAATAATGCATTGCTGATTTTATTTTTTAAGTCTTGCACTGCTTTGTCTTTGCTGGCCATGACTTGCTCGAGCTCTCTTACTTTCTTTTCACGCTCAGCTAAGCTCGTGCTGAGTGAATCATTCAACTTTCTGGTATGATCCAGATTTTGTTGAATGGCTAGAAGTTGGTCTTGTTGTTGAGCCATGTCGCGGTTTTGTTTGCCGCTGCTGTTCAATAGGTTTTTATAATAGGTGCTTAATTGACTATGTTCTTTTTCCAACTCAGTCAATTTACTGCCCGTGCTGCGTACTCCCTTACCAAGACTGGTCGTGTCTTCCTTTAACTTTCTAATTTTCTGATCAAGATCCTCAAGTTGAAGATTGGCACTATCCAATGCGGAGGTACGATCAGCCAGATCGGCTTCGGTCCGTATTTTTTGAGCAAGAAGCTCATCATACTTTTTCTTGGTGACAATGCAAGACGATGAAATAAAAAGTAGAAAAAGGATCAGAATTACGTTCTTCATGTGAATCAAGTTTAAAAAATGGTGTTACGAAATTAAGAATTATTATTTACTTACAACCACACCCACCGATGAAGTGTCTGTATCAATAATGGTTTAGAAGTTAACGGATAACCTAAAACGATTCAATCCGTTACTATCCCAGTATTTTTTTTCATATTTAAAGTGCTATTAACTAAAACCCAATTACCGTATGACCATCAATTCAAAACTCGTGTCCGTTGCAGCGTTGTCTATTCTTATCAGCATTTCATCGTGTAAAGACGATGATAAAAACGCCAACCAGCTTTCAAAAGATGAAGCAAAAAGTACCCTTACTCAGTTTAACACCACGGCTGTTAGCGACCTTCAAAGTCTGACAGATGCTAGCGGGATGCAGGCTGTTAAGGATTTAGTTGATTTAACCGAAACCGATGATCCGTTTAATGGACGAATGGGCGGAACTGATAAGAAAAAAATCAAGCATTTCTTTCAGAAAAAAGGACGTGATTTCAAAACCATTTTCGCGGCCAATAAAGCCGTTGCCGGTCGCACTGCAAATGATGAAGCCTTTGACTTCGCAGCCAACTTTGGAATTTACGAATGGAATCCGTCTCTTGGCGAAGCAGGCGCTTTCGAAAAGACCGGAGCATCAGACATGATAGAAATTCAATTTCCCACAGAAGGCTCAACAACAAACAATGCTACACTTCAACTCACAGCATACAGTGAAATAGAAGTGTATGATGAAGAGTGGGAAGAATATTCTTATCAACCTGAATTACTCACTGCGTTTTTGTTTGTAAACGAGGTTAAAGTAGTTTCGCTGCATCTTGAATCAGCGTGGGATGAATTAGGATTTCCGTTAACGGTTGATATCACTTTATCCATCGATGAATTTACACTGGATGTTGCTTTTGACGATAGTGGATCAACGACCTCATCGCTTAATGTCTCATTGCTTCGCAATACAGAAACAGTAGTGGCTACCAGCGTTACGGTGAAGTATGGCGATGATTCAAAATCGGAAGAGAGTTTAAAGACTATTGATGGATTTGTTCAAATTAAAAATCTTAAACTTCAAGGTGACATAAATGTAGAAGCTGCTGATGCCGCTGAAGTAGATTGGAATGATATTATAAACTTGGCATTGTATAACGATAATAAAAAACTGGGCGATGTTGTATTTGTTGATGAAGATGGGGAGTTCATCGCCTATCTTCAGTATGCGGATGGAACGAAAGAGAAACTTGATACAATACTTCAACCCGTATTGGACGAACTAGATGAACTCGAATCAGAGTTAGACACAAACGGTTAGCATTATACTAATTCGTATTCGAAAGGATCGCAATAAAATGCGATCCTTTTTTTATTTAAAAAGTCAGGTAATGTATGAAACCGGTTATGAAATTCTTACTTTGAAACACTTAAATTAACGATTATGGAAGGCATGTTAAAACCCGGAAGTTTAAAAGACAGAACGATCATTATTACCGGTGGTGGCACTGGTCTGGGCCGCTCGATGGGTGAATACTTTTTGGAGCTTGGTGCAAACCTGGTGATTACAAGTCGCAAGATGGATGTGCTTGAAAAATCAGCGGAAGAAATGATGAAGAAGAAAGGCGGAAAGGTATTGGCGGTGGCATGCGATGTGCGCAAGTACAATGAAATTGAGAATGTAATTAGCCAGGCAGAAACTACCTTCGGGCAAATTCATGGCATACTCAACAATGCAGCTGGAAATTTTATCAGTCCTACGGAAAGGCTTTCACATCGCGCATTCGATATTATTGTTGACATTGTTTTGAAGGGAACATATTATACAACACTTGCGGCCGGGAAAAATTGGATTGCCAAAAAACAACCTGGAACATTTTTAAACATCGTAACAACGTATGCATGGACAGGCTCTGGATACGTTGTACCATCCGCTTGTAGCAAAGCGGGTGTTTTGGCGTTGACACGATCACTTGCTGTTGAATGGGCGAAGTATAAAATTCGAAGCAATGCCATTGCTCAGGGACCGTTCCCAACAGAA
>JANODK010000111.1:0-1917 GCA_031412655.1 Chryseolinea sp. | reverse complement strand
GAGTTGATTTTGTTGAAATAGGAATACAGCGGTATAAGGAAAAACAATTAAACCACCAGATTGCCTACCTGCACAAAAAAGCAAAAGAGCTTAATCTATCTTTGATTCCAATCCCATATGAATGAGTTCATTGGTAGAGGGCTGGGGTGAGGTTGCTCTCAATACCGAAGATGCTTCACCGTCATTCCATTGTTGATCAACTGCTTCAACGAATCGATGCCGATTTTTAAATGCAGCTCAACAAAGTTGGTGGTAACAACAGAATCACTCGCTTCTGTCTTAACGCCTTCCGGAACCATCGGTTGATCAGAAACTAATAGCAAGGCGCCTGCAGGAATTTTATTATTGAATGCTGTGGTGAAGATCGTTGCTGTTTCCATATCAATGGCTTGAGCTCTGATCTTGCGTAAATAGGATTTGAATTCTTCGTCCCATTCCCAAACGCGTCTGTTGGTGGTGTAAACCGTTCCGGTCCAATAATCCTGATTGTAATCGCGAATGGTAGTCGAGATTGCTTTTTGCAAGGCGAAAGATGGAAGTGCTGGTACTTCTGGTGGAAAATAATCATTCGATGTTCCTTCTCCGCGAATGGCTGCTATAGGCAATATAAAATCACCGATATCATTTTTCTTTTTCAGTCCACCACACTTGCCTAAAAACAATGCTCCTTTGGGTTTGATTGCACTCAAGCAATCCATTATAGTTGCTGCATTGGGACTTCCCATTCCAAAATTAATAATCGTGATACCTCCGGCTGTTGCGCTGCGCATGGGTCTGTCCATACCATTGATGGGTACATTATGCCAGCTCGCAAACATCTTTACATAGTTTTCGAAATTGGTGAGGAGGATGTATTCACCAAATTGATCTAATGCCTGACCGGTATAACGGGGCAACCAGTTTTCGACAATATCCTGTTTCGTCTTCATCGTAATAAGTGTTTAAGTGTGTAAGTGTGTAAGTGTTTACGTTTTAGAAAATTAACGGAATAAAGTTAGGATAAAGAAAGTCAATCGGAAAATGTTTCCGTTTTCGACACCACTTACCTTTGTCCTGTTATAGAATGTTGTGCTTACCGTAATTTAATGGATAGTTTATCTGTAAAATTGCATTGAACTTCTATCGACCATGGACTATCGACTATAAACTAAGAATGGAGAAACTCAACCTTCCTGCGTTTGAATACAGTGTAAAAGAGTCGGATGGCAAAGTCTGGATTTATGATGTGCTGCGTAAAAAGTATTTGGTGCTCACACCTGAAGAGTGGGTTCGTCAACATTTCTTGCACTATCTTTTAAATCATGTTCAATATCCTAAGTCGTTGATAAAGGTTGAGGGCGGATTAAAATTCAACAAACTTCAAAAGCGCACGGATATAGTTGTGTTTGATCGAGCAGGAAATCCGTGGATGATTGTGGAATGCAAAGCACCGGATCAATCCATTAATGAATCTACTTTACGTCAAGCCTCAGTTTACAATGCAACACTGAAAGCAAAATACCTTGTGATGACAAATGGTATGAAAACTTTTTGTTGTCGGATTGAAAGTGAAGAGGGAAGTGCAGTTATGTTAAATGATTTGCCTTCGTTTGAATAGTTATGTTGAATCGTTGAAGATACTTCAACATATAGAAAGTTCCACCTTCGATCCACATTCACTGCAGATGCGCGAAACGTGAATAGCATTTCATACCCAGACCGCAGGCGCGCATTTAAAACCAAGCACACCAACCCGCTCTAAGCGGGCTGGTGTGCTTGGTTTTTTTAACTCATCAGTAGAATCCTGCGATTCGCAGGATTCTACTGATGAGTTTTTTACTTGCGCAGACTATGCTTGAAGTGAAGAGCAGGTTTTATGTTTCGCGCATTAGCACGCTAGGAGTGATGTGCACTATATCCGTGCAAACATTCACGAAC
>JANODK010000110.1:0-9327 GCA_031412655.1 Chryseolinea sp. | reverse complement strand
CAGCCTTGCCAACAAACCTCCGGAACAGGTACGAATACACTAATAAGGAAAGTGTCATTTTACCTCCGATACTTGATGCTAAGATAATCACGTTCATGTTCTTCTTTTTAAATTATATTTATGTTGCCTCCGGAAGAGAGGGAGGCTTGACGTTTTTAAGATTTTCTTATCTAAGGAATTACTGAAATTTTATTGACGAAGATTCGGATTGGTGCTCGCTTCTTTTCGTTTGGCAATGACCAATGCGCCAAATCCAATTGCAAAAAATACAATCAGCGCTAACACTGAATGCTTCATTCCGAATATCTCATCGATATAACCGAATGTAAAAATTCCAATCACGATGGATATTTTTTCTGTGACATCGTAGAAGCTAAAGAACGATGCCGTATCACGAGTTGTTGGCATGAGTTTGCTGTAGGTACTTCTGCTGAGTGCTTGTACACCTCCCATAACAAGTCCTACACCAACCGCTACTACATAGAAATATAATTCTACTTGTTGTCCTGATTCTTTGAGCACGGCAACAAAGTAGGCCGTAATACAAATCACCACCCAAAGCAACACCACACCCATAAGGGTATAAATATTTCCAAACCGGTTCGACAATCGGGAGATGATCGTTGCTCCTGCTATTGCTACAAATTGCATCAGCAAAATAGTAATGATGAGTTTATCTGCCGGAAGTCCCAATGCTTTTTGTCCAAACATAGTAGCTGCCAACATAACGGTTTGAACACCCATGTTGTAAAACAGAAATGCTACTAAAAACCATTTCAACGTTTTAAGTGACCTGATCTGTACAAAGACTTTCTTAAGTTCAATAAAACCAGAGGTAAGAAAATTACTACCTGGTTTATTAATTGGCGGAAGGCTCTTCGGAAGATGGAAGAAGGTAATCTGCGCAAAACCAATCCACCATATTCCTACCAGTAAGAAGGTAAAGAGGGGACCGGAAGTTTTATCTCCCTTGGCACTGAAATAAACTACCAATCCAAATCCAATGATTTGTAAAAGCGAGGCACCGAGATAACCAAATGAAAAACCTTTCGCACTAATTCGATCATGATCTTCCGGCTTTGCTATATCGGGTAAATATGAATTGTAAAATACAAGACTGCCAATGTATCCCGTGGCTGCTAACATAAAACAACCTAATCCCCAAGCAACACTAGGTTGCTCCCCTTTAAACCAAAAAAGTCCGATGCAGGCTAAGCCTCCCAGGTAGCAGAAGAACTGCATAAATTTTTTCTTGTTGCCATACGAATCGGCAATGGAAGAAAGGATAGGAAGCATTAAAGCAATGAAGAGGTAAGCCGTTGCCAGCGCGTAATCATATAAAGATGAGTTCTTAAATGTTCTTCCTAAAAAAGGTACGCTATTCTCTCCATAAGCTGAAGCAGTAACTCCTGCAAAGTAGATTGGAAAAAAGGTAGTGGTAATTACCAAATTGTAAACCGAGTTGGCCCAGTCAAACATATACCAGGCGCGTACCGTCTTGGAGTCGCGTTGTTTCAATGTCAGTTCTTCAGTCATAATGCCGAAGATATGAAAAAAGAAAAGCCCTGACATGGTCAGGTTTTTGTTTGTGTGCTTAACAGTAAAAATTCACAGAAATTGTCGGAAGAAATAAAATTGATCTTCAAGTTAATATTAATAATTGCCTAATTTGAAAGTTATTTAAATTGTCACTAAAATATAATTAAAGAATTGGCAGGGAGGGAATTTAGTTATTGATCGAATAGGTAAGCTAAAAAGTAGTGAATTTAAAAATTGCATAAATGGAAGGAGAACTCACATCGGAAGGAAAGTGTATTTACTGTAACGAAATAGTTAGCCAAAACAAAATTATTAAACACCTTGCCAAGCACCTAGCAGTACTTGAAAAGGAAAAATCAGATGAGAAAGAAAAGGGTTTTCATCTTTCTATAAAAGCTGGTGAAATGTTTTTAGAGGTGGTCGTGAGGGGAAGTGCTACCTTTCAGACACTGGATAATTTCCTAAGAAATATCTGGGTTGATTGCTGCGGACACATGAGCAATTTTCGTCATAAGAATTTCAATATCAGCACATCAGAGAAGTTCTTCAGGGTGTTGTCGCCTAAATTGAAATTTGAGTATATCTATGATTATGGATCGACAACGAGTTTTACAATAACCGTTGCCGGAGTTTACCAGCTAAACCCGAAAGAGAATGTAGTACTGCTTTCGCGAAATGAACCCTTAAAGATTATGTGCGATGTCTGTCACAAAAGACCAGCTACCACTTTATGCTCAGTTCATTTATACGAATCAGAAGAATCTTTTTTCTGCGAAAGCTGTGCTGTAAAGCACGAAAAAAAATGCGATGATTTTGCTGATTATGCAGCAATGCCTGTAGTGAATTCGCCCCGAATGGGTGTATGCGGTTATGAAGGAGGAAGTATTGACAAGGATCGAGATAGTAGTTTTAAAGCATAAGTTCTAAAGCTTATTGATCACATCATCTGACTTGAGAAAAAATACAAAATAGATTGGATCATGTTGTTTAGAGGGTTCAGCCTGCTGGTGATTTTGTAAGTCAAAGAAATCGGATTTGAATTCACATAGTGCCTTTGGAGCCAACGCACGTTCAATGAAATATACGGGGGGTGCTGTTCTTTTAACTCGGCTATACTTAACCCAGACTGGCGCAAGTGTTGTGTGCCGGCATTGTGGGCTGTTCACTTGTGCCTATTAATATTTGCAGTCTTCAGACTGCCTAATATACTGCTTATTTAAAATTGGTTGGAAATCACAAGTCTGAAGACTTAAAGCATGAGAGGCAAAAAGTCACGCGCAAACCTTACCCACTTTCTTAAGACTTGCGCCAGCAACCGTTATTTTTTAGTTGGAAGACTTGGGAACAGTGGGGGATATTGAAAAAAGAAAAGCCCTGACATGGTCAAGGCTTTTTTGCGGAGAGGGCGGGATTCGAACCCGCGATACCCTTTCGAGTATACACACTTTCCAGGCGTGCTCGTTCGACCACTCTGACACCTCTCCTTTACCATTCCTTTCAAAATGGGGCACAAAGAAATCGATAAATAGCTGCTTAAGCAAGTGTTCGGGTTTGAAGTTTCGAGTTTAAAAGTGTCCACAGTCCACTGTCGACAGTCGACTGTTGTCTGTGTACGCTATCTAATTTGATAACTCACCCGCCAGAGACAATCCCATCATTTCCTTGGTTCGCTCTAAGCCTACCTCACCCAGCAGAAGCATCAACTTGGTTACAGCTGCCTCAGTGGTCATGTCGGCTCCACTAATCACCCCTATCTGCTTCAACCTCTTGCTGGTCTCATAGCGGCCTTGCAAAACGCGACCTCCAGGACATTGAGAAATATTCACAATGATGATTCCATTTTGAATCGCGATATGTAATTCTTCGATGAGCCATTCTAATGTAGGTGCATTGCCTGAACCATACGTTTCCAGCACAACTGCTTTTAACTGAGGTGAACTCAGCACGGCATGAACAGTAGTTCGAGTGATCCCAGGAAAAAGTTTGAGAATGGAAATGTTGTTATCGAACTTCGAACGCAAACCAATTTTATCTGATTTGTTTACTTCACGAATCACGGAGAAGTTATAATCGATTTTAACACCTGCCTTTGCCAGCGGTGGATAATTACCCGAATCAAAAGCATCAAACTGCATGCTCTCAACTTTCTTTGATCGATTACCACGAAGCAATTCATAATCAAAATAAATGCAGACTTCAGGAACAAGTGCTCGTCCATCTTTTCGGGCAGAAGCAATATCGAGTGAGGTAATTAAATTTTCACGTGCATCGGAGCGTGGTTCACTTATTGGTAATTGAGCTCCTGTAAAAATAACAGGCTTCGTAAGACCTTCGAGCATAAAACTTAAAGCAGATGCAGTGAAGGCCATGGTATCCGTTCCATGAAGAACAACAAATCCATCGTTGGCATCATAATGCTCGTAAATAATCTGACCAATCAATTGCCAATGCTCTAATTTAATATTGGATGAGTCGATGGGCGTTTCAAATGAAACAACGGTCATCTCCAACGCCAGATTTTTCAACGCTGGAAGCTGATCCAGAATAGAAGCAAAATCGAAAGGTATCAATACACCTTCCCGATCATATGTCATCCCGAATGTACCTCCTGTATAGATTATGAGAATACTCGAACGCGATTTTCCCGGCAAGGCCGTATTGATGCGAATGGTTTTCTGATTCATTATGCAACTGGTTTGAAAAGTTTCAAAGCATTTTGTGTTGTATTCTTTTGAACGTCCTCGATGGAACAATTCTTAATTTCTGCAATTCGTTTCGCCACCAACGGAATGTACGATGGCTCATTGCGCTTGCCCCGATGCGGAACGGGCGCGAGGTAAGGACTATCGGTTTCCAAAACAAGATGCGCAAGATTTATTTCAGGCAAGACCTTGTCGAGTCCACCGTTTTTAAAAGTTGCCACGCCACCAATACCTAAATAAAATCCAAGTTTGGTAATGCGCTCTGCCTGCTCTGCGTTTCCGGAAAAGCAATGAAAGATACCGGTTAATTTTCCGTCTTGTTGATTTTCTACCAGTGCAATTGTTTCATCAATACTCTCACGACAATGAATGATGATGGGCAAGTCATATTGCTTCGCCCACTTCACCTGAATGAGAAACGCTTCCTGTTGCTGATCCCAAAAGGTCTTATCCCAATACAAATCAGTTCCGATCTCTCCTACTGCTGAGAATTTTCTTTTCGACAGCCAGTCCTCCACAATGTAGAGTTCACGCTCGAAATCTTTTTGCACTGAACAAGGATGCAAACCCATCATGGCCGTGCACTGATTTGGAAATCGACTCTCCAGTTCCATCATTCCATCGATGGACGCATGATCAACATTCGGCATAAATATTCTGGAAACCTGCTGTTCTTCGCAGCGGTGCAACATATCAAGCCTGTCCTTTATAAAATCTTCGTGGTAAATGTGGGCGTGTGTATCAATGTAAAAATCCATGTGCGTCTGTTCCAACCTTCAAATATCACGAAGTATGAGAGAAAAAGAAAATAGTACGGACGATAGCTGAAGAATCTGCATTCATTAACTTTTCCATTGCTTTGAAGAATAGCATTGATACGTCATTGCGAGGAAGCGTCCTGCCTTAAAGCAGGACATGCTGACGTGGCAATCCCCACGCTATGAAATGCGCATGAACGAGCATTTTTTACAGCCAATCTCAGTTCAGCATATGCTACTCTGCTTTTCTAAATTGTAAGATTGTCTGGCTCCTCGCAATGACGGCTAATTATTGCTTAATTTAGATAATCGATCTTTGTTCGCTCTTTAAAAGTATCATCCATTTTAAAAGTAAATCATGACATCATCCAGACGAAAGTTTATAAAAAATTCCACCTCACTTGTAGCTGGTGCCGCACTTTCACCGATGCTCTTCAATATTGCAAAGGCAGGTATTTCGGCAAACGACACATTCAACATTGCACTAATCGGCTGCAAAGGAATGGGAATGTATAATCTCAAAGATCATTTGAAGCTACCGGAGATTAACTGTGCCGCCTTGTGCGACATCGATGACACTATTTTAAATGAACGCGCTGCAGAGGTTGAGACGATCAGAGGAAAGAAACCAGCTCTCTATAAAGACTATCGCAAGGTATTGGATGATAAAAGTATTGATGCCGTTATTATTGGAACACCAGATCATTGGCATTGTCTTCCAATGGTGCAGGCGTGCGAAGTTGGAAAAGATGTATATGTAGAAAAACCGTTGGCTAATTCCATTGCCGAATGTGAAGTAATGTTGAAGGCCGCACGAAAATACAATCGCATAGTACAGGTAGGACAACAACAACGCAGTGGGCAACATTGGCAGGATGTGGTGGCGCTGGTGAAGTCGGGTAAACTCGGCACAATTCGCAAAGTAAAAACGTGGGCATACTTTGAATATGGATCGGCCCGACCAAAAGTTGCGGACTCACCTGTACCGGCTGGTGTAGATTATGATATGTGGTTAGGTCCTGCACCGAAAAGAGCGTTCAATCAAAATCGTTTTCACGGAAGCTGGCGTTTCTTCTGGGAACAAGGTGGCGGATTGATGACCGACTGGGGTGTTCATCTATTAGACATTGCTTTGTTAGCGATGGATGTACACGCACCAAAATCAGTTTCCTCTACTGGCGGAATTTATGCCTATCCAAACAATGCCATTGAAACTGCCGACACTCAATCAACGGTTTATGATTTTGGAAACTTTATGTTGGAGTGGGATCATATTGGCGGAATCTCAAAAGGATTGTATGGAAGAAATTATGGTGTAGCCTTTATTGGAAACAATGGAACATTAGTAGTAAACCGTGAGGGATGGGAAGTGATACCGGAAGAAAAAGATGGCAAGCCACTAATGGAAGGCATTGCATTACAAGCTGCAGACACGCATGATCATGAAAAACACGTAAAGAATTTTGTGGATTGCATGAAGACCCGAAGTCGTGCAACTTGTGATGTGGAGTTTGGAAGAAACTCTGCCATGCTGGCGCACATGGGAAACATCGCTTATCGCACAGGGAATAAATTAATGTGGGATGATTCAAAGAAATTATTTTTGAATGATGCTAAAGCAAATGCATTTATCAAACCTGAATATCGTTCACCGTGGAAGTTTCCTGTAGTTTGATTTATGATCAACTAGGAGTTTTCTATCTGGTCAAAATTTCATCCAACGCCTTCTTCAATAAATCATCTTGTTGTTGAAGAGATGTAAATCCTGAATATTTTTTTGATTCGTTGATCCCGGTCAACACATTCAGTTTATTTTGTGGGATTGAAAAGGCAATTTTCTTTTTCATTAATGTATCAGCTAAGTATTCTTGCTCGGTTTGCCCAGGCGTAGGAATGAAAATGGCCTTCTTACTTAATGCAGCTAAATCCATCACGGTACTAAATCCACTGCGAGCAATGATTATTTCGGATTGTTCAATTGCTTCCTGAAGTTTTTCGGTGGTTAAGAAATTAACAACGTGCTGCGCTTCCACCAGAGAAGAAGAAAATACTCCACGAACTACAAAATATCGCAGGCCCGATGAAGGAAGCTGATTCATTACAATCTCCTCAAAAATACTTCGCTGTGGTTCGGGGCCCGAAAAAATGCAAAGCACATCAAACTTCTTTTCTCTTGGAGTTGATGGTTTAAACCGTGACAACGGACTAATATACAAAACCTTTGTACTGATGCTGTGTTTTCCAAATGAAGCAAGTTCTCCAGACAAACTATGACCATCCGGATAATCAGGAATACAACAATAAGTGAAGCGGTTGATCATCTTCGTATTGAAGTATCGAACAATACCGGAAAGCCAGCCAAATCGCTTCGGCATTAAAATATTGGTCTGATGAGAAATAAAAACGCTAGGTATTTTTTCAGACCAGCATCCATAGCGATTGTCGGAAATAACAAGATCAATTCCGTTCTCACGAATAATGCGTTCAACACATTCATGTTCGTCTCTGATTGCTCTCCTGAATTTTGAAAGTTGTGAAGCCATCTTCCAAACCATTGAACCTGTTGATGGATAAACAGGATCGTAACCTGGAAGTTCGAAGAAAGGCAATGAAGGAAATTCTTTTTGAAGTAAGATGAGTGAACTGCCACTTCCGCCAATCGAAACAGAGCAACCTCGTGAGATCAATTCACGAATAATCGGAATGCAACGCGTGGCATGACCAAGTCCCCAATCGAGCGGAGTGATCACTACCTTTTTCATCAGAGTGTGTGGAAGGTAAATTCTTGTTCTAAAAAATGATCAATGAAAGACGGCAACGCAAATGTCAGATTCTTCTCTGCTTTATAACTATCGTGAAAAACAATGATGGAACCTGGTCGTGTGGCGCGAATGGTATTGTGAAGGCACCGTTCTTGTGAAAGATTCTTGTTGTAATCCACAGAGAGAACATCCCACATTATAATTTTATAATCGCCCAAAGATTGGACTTGCTTTTTTGTAATGCGACCGTATGGCGGACGAAATAAAGTTAATGGTTGTTGGTTAATCGTTAATGGTTCTGCTGAATGGATTGAAGTCGCGTGTTTTTCAATTTGTTCTTGACAAATGAAAATGTTTTCAATGTATTTTTGAGGACTGGTCTTCCATCCGTTCAGATGATTGAACGTATGATTGCCAACACGATGTCCCTGGTCAATAATTTTCTTAAACACTTCGGAATGTTTTTGAATGTTATCACCAATGCAAAAGAAGGTTGCTTTTATATTTCGAGAGGCGAGAGTATCCAACACAAATTCAGTCGGACCAGGAATAGGGCCATCATCGAAAGTAAGATAAAGTTCTTTCCGGTCGTTTTGAATTCGCCAGGTAAGACTTGGAAAGAGCGTTGGCAAGAAGAAGGGTGTGCGGTGAGGAACAGAAAACATGGTTTAGAGTTTAAAGTTTCGAGTTTCTAACCATGCATGATTTTATATTATAACTTCTAAATTCTTTTTAAACGACACGACACGATAAAATGGTGATGTCATCGAAGTATCCTTTCTTCCCTTTGAAATTATCAAGCGCTACAATCAAATCCTGATGAATCATGCTTAAGTCTTTGTTGAATGTTTCCGGTTGATTGAAATATTCAAGAACACGTTCAATTCCAAATTCATCATCTGCTTCGTTTACCGTTTCGGTTAATCCATCGGTATAACAGAAGAGAAGAAAATCATCAAGCCCCGTAACAAATCCTTCATTCAAAAAAGGCAGAGGATGCATCGCTCCTAAAACGGTTGAACCTTCTTCCAATAATCGGATTCCATTTTTCTTATCAATTAATATAGGAGGGTTATGACCGGAGTTTATATATACCATTGTCTTCAATCGAATATCATAGATAGCAGCGAAGAAAGTAATGAACTTCTCCCCTTTCGTATTTTCCAATACCTGAAAGTTCAACGCTTCAATAATCTCAGTGAGGTTGGGTGTTTGTCGCAACAAGGTTCTTAACGAAGCCTGGAAATTAGACATCATCAATGCTGCCGGAATTCCTTTTCCACTTACATCGGCCACACAAATCAAAAATTGATTTTTGTTGATGGGTATGTAATCGTAATAATCACCACCAACAAGATCGTGCGGCAAATAGCTCGCTTCAATTTTCAGAACGTCTGTATTGGGCAATGTATCCGGAAAAAGAAATTGCTGAACATCGCTGGCAATTTCAAGTTCCTTCCGAAAAGCCTCTTGTTCAAGTTGCTTTCGTGCGAATTTTTTATTCTCGATTGCAACGATTATAATATTACTCAGCGCCTGTATGAACCGGATCCCGTCTTCATTTTC
>JANODK010000109.1:0-3278 GCA_031412655.1 Chryseolinea sp. | reverse complement strand
AAAGACGATGTCCCGATGTATCTGGAGTTTCGATCTATGAAAATGTCCATAGTACCAGAAAGAGGGCTTCAGGCCGTACCATATTAAATGGTTCAATAATTTTCTATGCTCATTACGATCTTTTATGATATCAGCATGAAGTAATTTGTCCCATGTCATCCATTCAAAAACTAACGAGTCAAGATCGGTAGGATAGACGCCATTTGGTGCAGAGTGGGTCACTACAATATCAATTTTCTTAACTGATTTTATTGCTTTTGATAGCCTGTTCTGATCAAAGTAGAATTCTTCATCTTCCCAATAGCTAATGTTTTCCTTTCTATGTAACCTATCAATGGATATTGATCCACCAGCTAACAAAATATTCAGATCATATATTCGCAGTACAGAATAGTCCTTCAAGAATTTTAAATTCGAGAACCTATTTCCTGAATCAAAAGCTGAAGGATTATCATGGTTGCCACGGATAGCATATACCACTACGTTGTTTACTGCACAGATATTGTTAAGGTTAGTTAAGGCCTTCTCTTCATTCTTGAGAAAACCAAGGCCAAAATCCCCGACCTGGATAATGGTCGCGTCCTTGATCTTGTTCATTCCAATTGTAAACGATAGCCAAACAAAATCGGCATGGATGTCCCCTAAGAAGTATAATCTTCCTTTGGCCATAATAAAATGTATTAAGGTTAAACTTCTTTCGGACCCGAAATTTCTAAGCGCTTATCAAATTAAGTCTTCGGAAATTTCATTTGCAACTTTCGAGAGCGGCTGACAAAAGTGATGAACCGAGAATCAGAAGTGCTAGGGTAAATCCGAATGTTTTGGGCAATTCCGGAATCAATCACAAATATTGTAACAACTTGATAAACATTTTTCTACACGGAAATCTGAATTTCTAAACCAGAAGTGCCAGGGCGTTTTTAGAGTTTGAAAATATTTTCGAGTATTTGAAAAATTTTTTTCTGAATGCGTTCAGTGTCTTCAATAAAACAAAATTATTCTGGTTTAGTGTGTAAGCAAGGGTTTTGATATTACATTCGTACTACATGGATGAGACAACAGAAATATTCCTCTTTCTAGGAATACGAAATGCCAAATCAATCCCGTTGTGGAAAATTGCTGAGAGTGGTTTGAGAAAATCTACCTTGCAACGATTGCTTAAGCGAACCAAACTTCCGCAGCATGTCATCCTCCCGTATCTTGACATTAGCGAAGAAGACTTGAAAAAAGATAAGGAAGGTTCACGTTTTGGAATCACCGTGTCAGATAGAATAATTGATCTAGCGAGATTGTATGTGCACGGAGCGAGGACTTTTGAAGGCGTAAATAATTTTATAGATTGGATATCTACCCCGTTACCAACCCTGACTGGCAAAACACCCATAGACCTATTATACAGTCCGCACGGACTGAAATTCATTGATGATATAGTGCTTGGTATTGAACACAGTATTTTAGAATAGAAGAGCAGATTTCTTCTAAATAATTCCTATGCCGAAATCGCAACCTCGACAATTTTTCGGTTCGGCCAGTTCATATTTGTTGAGTGAGTCTTCCGGGCAAGGTCATCCCAATATTTTTAATGTATGAGCAGAAGGAAAAAACTGATTCTATCTCAAGAGAAAATGAGAAAAATTGAAAAAGCAATGAATGATTCTGTCAAAGACTTAAAGTCGGTCGATGTTAGTCATATTGAGTTAAAGGATGCTCCGCCAGCAAAATCCTTAAAAGCTAAATCATTACCTAAGTAGAAGGACACTAAAAAAATTAATAGCCGATGAAAAGTGAGAGACCAAAGATGGCATTAAACAAATTTCTTAGGGATGTAAAGCCCGTCAAAACAACAAACTTTATTTTAAAGAAATTCTCCTCGTAGAAAATATTCAAATGATTTGCCAAAATAATGTATGACTAGAAAAGAATTAATAAAAGCTCAATTGGACTATGTCAAATTGACGGAAGCATTAAACAAACCGTTAAAGGACTTGAAACAGGTCGGCTCAACTAAGGTTGTTCTAATTCTAAAGCATGCACCAACGATTAATGTTTTTTTAAAAAAAGTCAAAAAAAAATATTAGAACACTACGCGAAGAGCTGAATCAATTACGGCAAGTTGCTTTACTTAGCAGAACGATGGCCAGAAATAGACCAGTCGTTTTGGGTTCCGAAAATCAACGGGTTTGCAGATCTCGGGTCTCAATATCAAAACTGGATATTCAACAATCAATCTCGATACTATCTGGTAGGCTTACAATTGGACTGCCAGTATTTGCAGAATTCACTAACCGAAACAAAATTCGTCTGTCGAAAGTTAATACCAAGAATTCGGAGCTTGACTATTCCGTAAAGAGCAAACAGCTTGACATGAGAATACAAGTCGTTAAAATGAACTCATCACTGCTTACCAGAATTATCGCTCTGCTGAAAAGCAACTTGAAGCAGCCCGCAGTTATCAACGACTCATCGACAAAGGTTACAAAGAAGGTAGTAACACCTTTATTGAAACGCTTGATGCGCGTGCACAACTAACAACGGCTCAACTACAGAACATCATTAATCAATATCACATTTTGATTGCTGATGCACACTATGAACGTGAATCAGCTTCATTCTCTATTGACAACTAACATTTGACAAACAAATAAAAAAGATTGTGAAAACACTAAAGCTTGTACCCATCCCCCCTTATAATACTTTCCGGGCTTGCGTATGCATGCACACATAGTACAGGAAAAGAAATTACTACTATCGAAGCCAACGAGATTCCTGTTAGAGTTCAGAAATTAAGTATCGAAGAAGTATCTCTGCCCATTCACACCTCTTGTCAATTCACAACCAATGACGAGACTTTTCTTTCGTTCAAGACCGGAGGTATCATCGACAAAATATTTGTTAAAGATGGTGACATGATCCGAAAGGGTCAGCTTCTGGCAACGCTAACCTTACTGAAATAAATGCTGAGGTATCACTATGAAAACACTATCCGATCTTTATTCCAACTCAATTTTTTACCCGGTAAGATTGCTCATCTAGCAATTCCTTAAAAAATATTTTTAAAACTTGTCCGTAATCGATTTCAAAATCTTGTCTTACCCTTGTAGAGAAATTTAGCAGCATGAAGCAGGATGATCGATTTTGGTTATTGGTAAGTCGGCCTTTGGCTGGTGAAACTAATGTAAACGAAGAAGCGGAGTTAACTTTATTAATTAACGATTCAGAGGAGTTACGACTTCGTTTTGACGGTATAGCAGGGTATTGGGGCAAAGGGCAACAGGAGG
>JANODK010000108.1:0-29731 GCA_031412655.1 Chryseolinea sp. | reverse complement strand
GCCATTCATTTCCCAAGACATAAATGTCCTGGCTATTGCATAATCTCGGATAATTTTTTAAGTATCAAGATAATGCTTTTGTGGAATGAAAAAATCGGTGATCGTTGTATCAGCCTTATCTTTTTAGAAGACTTAAATACTCTTAAGGCAAATCAATCCAAACAAACCCGTAATGCCATTAATCTTTATATCCGGTTATTGCCAATGGGTTTATCCATTAGGCGAAGTTTCGCTTTGCGTTGGATATAACCAAACGATAAAAAGTTTGTATCCGATCGTAAGAACCACAGCACCTAAGAACAATCCAAGAAAACCGCTGGTAATAAACCCACCGATCGAACCTAAAAAAACTACCAGCATAGGAGCAGGCGCCCCACGTCCCAATAAAAGGGGTTTTAAGATATTATCAGAAAGAAGTGTAATCACTAACCAAATAGCGAGTAAAACGGCTGTGAGCGTATCAGCAACGGAGAACATATAAATCATGATAGGAATAGCAATCGGTCCTGAGCCCACTTGGATAATGGCAAAAAACAGACAGGCCACTGTCCACACTCCTGCATATGGAACACCCGCGATAAAAAAGCCGAGACCTGCCATGGTGGCCTGTATAACCGCTACACCTAAAATACCCTTTACTACGCTTCGAACTGTTGTGACAATTGTACTCGCAAAATGTTCTCCATTTCCACCAACTAACTTATTGAAAACTTGAATTGTTCCTTTACCAGCAGAGTCAGAGAAGGCAAGCAAAACCCCAGCTATAATGATCGATCCAACAAATTGCGCAACACCCATTCCAATACCTGCCACTGCCGTAAGTACCCAGGCACCGGCTGTCTTTAATTGATCGGAGTATTTCAATGCAGCCTCTTGTAAATTTTCTGAAGCAAGTTTCCAGAAATCAAGAATGGGTTTCGTTATCGAAGGCCAGTTTGCTGTATTTTCTCCCGGAGGGGGTATAACCAACTGTCCGGATCTATTCAGTTCCCGCAAATGACTTACTTCCTCAAACACGGATTCGGTTACCAGCCAGCTTGGAATAATCAGTGCACTCAAAAACAAAACGGTTAGCACAACCGCTGCCAAAGTTTTGCGGCCGCGAAATATTTTTATAAAAATGCTGTACAACGGGTAAATGGCTATTGCGATAACAGCAGACCAAATCAAAATTAAAACGAAGGGTCTCAAAATAGTAAAACACCATCCTAACAAGAAGAACAGTACAGCAAGCCGGATGATAGTATCCACTATTTTTTCGAATCGGATGTTTTGATTGGTTGATTCCATGATTTCTTTGGTTAAGCTTTTAATTTTTTGTATTCATGCTTGAGAATTTTCCAACCAGCAAAGCTATGATAATGGCAATGTACAACTGACCTGTTGCGCTGATCAAAGTAGCAAGCGAGCGTGCGGCCGGAGCTACCGGTGTTATATCACCATACCCGGTTGATGTGTACGTTACAAAAGTATAGTAAAACATTTTACTCATAATGAGCTGTTGATTTCCATCATTCCCTTCCGGAAAATGAAAAGCATCCGGTAGGAAACGAACAATAGAATATACTACAATGGAATAAATAATCCCGACCAGCAGATAGCCGTTAATCGAATCGGCTATAACACGGAGGTTGACATTTTTAGCGCTAGCGGTCTGTTTGATCAATCGGATTACAATGAAAACAAAAAACAATCCCTGCCCCGCTCGTGAAATTACGAATAACCCCAGAAGTTCGATTAGAAAAGTGATCCAGGTCATGATGGTTAAGAGGAGTGCAGCAGCAATGATTATTTTTCTTTGGGAATGTTGTAACGACAGTGCGGATAAAAGAAAAATACAGGAAAATAAAATATTATAGGCAACGTGGTGACTGGCGATAGGCAGTACTGGAACAAAAAATACCATCAGCATGAGGCACACTAACAGAAGTGCATTGGGGTTCATGAATGATAGAAAATTTTTACTCACCGTTGTTGTCAATAAATAAAACTAGCGTCTGGTGCCTACATGCTTAAAATTCGTTTTCCATCTCTTCTTCGTTAAGATCCGGGTAGCAAGCTGATCATCTCGCAAACAAGATACATATCTTTATTTATCAATAAAGAGGCCGGTCAATTAATTTCAGCTAACATTAATATCGTAGCAAACTAATTATTCTCGAATGAAAATTGCAGCATTAATTTTTTAATTCTTGCCTTCTGCAATTTGGTAATGCTTCATGAGTTCTATGACATAGATCAGCAAAAAATATTTTTCTTGACTGTGCGTATATTCAGTGATGAAGTTTCATAAAAGTAAAGTCTACAGACTGAGTTGGGCGATGGAGGTAATCACGCGTGGAGCAGAACAATTATAAAGATTCGTTTCTACTGCTTCAAAAACCGGAAGCCCAGGTTTAAGTTGGTTCTGAGACTTCCATCCTGATCGCAGTACATAGATGTAATTTCAATTGGTCCGATGACTGAATTAAAAGCAAGTGTTAATGCATATCCACTCAGGAAATTATCGGAGGCCGATAAGTTGGTAGGCGGATTATGGAAATTGTAAAGCGAAACATTAACACGCCCTGTTAAGAAGACACTTTTTGCAAGTTGATATTGCAGTCCGAGTTGTGCAGCAGCAACGCTTCCGGTTTTTAGTTCTGCGTCATTCAGTCCATAAAACGAAACCTGGTTAGTCACATTCTCTCCAACGCCACCCAGTTGAAATGCATTTGTTTCAAACGGTTTGTCGGAGGTCAAGTAGCCTAGGGTGAGATTCTGAAGGAATACAAATTTTGGACTTAGGGATTTAAAATGGTCTGCTTTAAAAAATACTCTTGCATAATTTTGACTGTCAAAGAGCACAGTATCACTGTCGGTCTCTACTCCATTTATTGTAGTGGAATAGTCCAATGCCTGACTAAACACATAACCCGCTTCCGCCCTTATTTTCCATCCATTAGTGGCAAAATACTTTTTATCTATATTATTAAAGTAGTAGCTTAAATACGAATGATTATAACGCTTCTTCAACTTAAAAATAACTTCTGGCGATTCAATTGTTTTGAGCTTTGCATTATTGAATTGGTGACTAACACCGATGTATGAATTTCGATTGATGGAATACTGAAGTCTCAAATCAAAGTAAGAATAGGTGCTCTTTACCGTTTCCGATAAATTAAAATCACTGTAAATAGGATAGTCAATATTTTCTTTAAAAAAGGAAAAGTTGAAACCCAACCTTCGGCTTTTTCCTACATATTTATAATACTCCAGATAAACCCGGGGGTTTTCGCTCACGGCTACAGAGGCCAGAGCACGCGACTCTTTAAATAATAAATCCCGTGAGGTCATGTTTAAAATCAAACTCAGTTTGCTGAAACTATTGTAGTTTAATCCGAATTTAATAGCCGTTAACGCATTCTCTTCAACCTTGAATTGGAGATCTGTTTTCCCCGAAGCATCCGTAATAAAATCGTAATTAATTTTCTTATAGTATCTCGATCCATAAACGGTACGGATTGATTCAGCCAATTCTTTATCGGAGAACACCGTATTCTTTTTTAAGCCTAATAATCCAAAGAAGAATTTCGAAGTTGTGTTCTTTAACCCATCAACGGAATAGGAATCGATGTTTAACACTTTTGTTTTGGGCAATCTATCTTTTACAAAGGCTGTGTGGGGATAAATTGCATTCAGTGAGTCAGCCAGTTTTTTAAAGAGGGGATAATACAGTCTTCCATATTTTTTTCCGATTCCGATAATCGAATCAGAGGCAGCAAAACTACCTGAGCCGTATCCCTCTAAATCTGGCAAAATATAAATATCACATTCCTTTTTGTGCCGCTCGAACGTACTGGCATCTTTAAAGAATGCCAACTGAAGCAACACATCGAAGATAGTTTTTAAGTCTTCTGCTTTGTCTAAACCTTTATTCAGATTAACACCAATGATAAAATCAGCGCCCATTTCTTTTACATCTAATACCGGAAAATTATTCACCACACCTCCATCGACCAACGTCATTCCTTCATATTGAACAGGAGTGAATACTGAAGGTATCGCCATGCTGGCTCGAATAGACGTAATGATATTTCCGTGGTTCATTACTACAGCATTACCCGTTGATAGATCCGTTCCAATACATTTGAAAGGAATGGGCAGCTTGGAAAAATCGGTGATATTATATACAGGGTGAAACAATTCGGCAAATTTTAACCATAGCTCCTGGCCTTCAATGATACCGGTACCGATTTTAAATTTTCGATTTTGAAAAGGTAATTCGAGAGCATACTTGTTAAACTCATCTTTTTCTTCAATACCGATGCCGTTTAATTGAGGTGCCGTTGAAAACAAAAAAATCCAATCTAGTTCACGCGCAATAGCTTCAATACTGTTGCCCGAATAGCCGGTGGCATATAAACCACCCACCACACTTCCCATACTGGTTCCGGTAATGTAATCTACTTTTAAGCCGGCACTATCCATTGCCTGAAGAATGCCGATATGTGCAAATCCTTTTGCACCGCCACCACTGAGGGCTACTCCAATTTTAGGTCGTGCAGTTGACTGCTGTGCCACAACATGCGAAATTGAGATTGACAGTAATGCGGCAAAGTGAAGCACAAAAAACTTTACTGTGGTCCTTTTCATGATAATTTTAAAATACATGTTAATTTTTTGAAAGCTAGAAAACATTCATTAAAATCGAAGGTGCCGTCAGAATAATGTTTCAGTTAAATTAAACTAATGGCGTTTGGATAAATCAGATCATCATTTCAGCATGAGAAGCTTATCGAGCAAGTTAAGTTGGTATCGCAGTGTAACTTCCGCCAGAGGAATGGTTATGATTAAAAATTTATTATTAACCAATGGATCGTTAGCTCAAATTGTTAAATTGTATTTCTATAAACCGAGTGTCCACTAAATAATTATCAATAATTCCAACCATGAAGAACCTATGGGAAAATGACAAAGGTTTTGTCGGGATGCTTGCAATCTCAATAATACTATTAATTATTTCTCAACTTACAGAAGGTATTCTTTGGCAAAGTAAGTTTATCATTAGATTAGGATTCTTCTTCTTTACCCTTATTGCTGTAAAATCTTCTTCGCTATCGAATGTTGGAAAAACGATAGGGTATACCATTGCTTTCGCAACAATGATACTAGCCCTCGCTATGATCCGGGTGGAAGCACACGGGCTGAATTTCCTTTACACTGTTCTCGCTACAGGGTATATGATTTATGTGATAGCACTGGTTGTGAATCAGATTTTTGCAAACCGCATAATTACGACTTATAAAATAGCGGGTGGTGTGGCTGCTTACATTCTACTCGGCCATATGTGGGCTTCACTTTATGTTACGGTGTATATTATTCAACCCGATTCATTTCAGTTTAGTGGTGAACAAATTCAAAGTGGCGAAGCACTAAAACAATTATCCTACTTCAGCTTCGTAACGCTGACGACTATTGGTTATGGTGATATCGTTGCGATGAGTTCTGTAGCTCGGATTTTAGTGATGTTGGAAGGGCTTTTAGGTCAATTGTTTCCAGCCATCTTTATCGCCAAACTGGTGAGTCAGCAGATTAAGGACTCCGGAAAAAAGGATTAGCATTCGAAACGTTAATACGATATAAAAATTCTAAGAGTCCGACTATTATTAATTCGTTGTGAATTCTTTAAAATCTTACAGCGTTAATTATTAGTTTTGAAAAAGAACATAAAGCCGCCCACAAAAAAATAAACACAGCATTCACCGGCTGTTTGCCTTTATCCCGATAGCGGTCTGCATATTGTAAATTAACTTAGTCAACGCTACAGTCTAGAGAAAAACACTCGCTTTTCGAACCAAGACTTTCCTTCTCTTTTATTTACAAACTGGTTGCACTATCTTTCACCGCGATTATCCTTTATCCAAAATGACCACAAGAAAACTATTCCTCTCTGCACTCTTTACGCTTGGTTTATTCTCTGCGTTAGCGCAATCGGATTCTACAACACAAAAGGCTGATTCAATATCAAAATTTAATTCATTCAATAAAAAGGCTGAGAATTTCTTTAAGTATTGCCCTGTGCCCCTTATCTCGTACTCAACCGATGCGGGTAATGTGTTTGGATTAGCCAAGTTCAACACCTTTCATCTTTCAAAGAAGGATACTATTTCAAGACCTTCTAAAATATCAGAAGTCGCAACGTTCTCTACCAAAGGAAGAATAAATGTATCGGTATCAAATGATTTAATTTTTAAAGAGGACCGGTTTATGATCTTGAGTTACTTCAACTTTAAGAAACAACCCGAATATATGCTGGGTATTGGAAATGATGTTTCCAGAGATGACGTAGAGCAGGTGATCACTAATCGCATCAAGTTTGCGAGTACTGCGATGATGCGCGTGAAGGGTAAATTCTACGCAGGTATCGGATTAGACATTGCTGATTATTTTGGTATTGAAGCCTCGGATACTAGTTTTCTGGTTGAAGATAAGATTAGCGGACTAGAAGGTGGAACCGATTTTGGTGTAGGATTGGCTGGTGCATTAGACAATCGCGACAACCGATATAATGCTTCTAGCGGTATGTTAATACTCACAACGTTAGTAACGTATCCAGAGGCCATTGGTAGTCGATATCAATTCACCAAATTCGACTTAGACATACGGAAATATTTTAAGCCGTGGAAGAAATTAAAGCATGTTATTGCTGTACAAACCTCCACAACCGCTACCGATGGAAATGTTCCTTATTATGACCTCGCACAATTAGGAGGTGAGGATAAAATGAGAGGCTACTACAAAGGTGCGATTCGTGATAAAGTGTTAGTGGACGGACAAATTGAATATCGTATGCCCATCTGGAATATATTTGGTATCGTAGGCTGGGTAGGCACAGGTCGTGTTGGAAAAGGATATGATGACTTAGCGCTAAGTGGATTTCGATTATCCTATGGTGGTGGTATCCGTATCCGCGTGGATAGTGGTAGCAACGTAAACCTTCGTCTTGATATGGGCTTTGGTCCAGGAGGTGTGAGTGGATTTTATATAAACTTTGCTGAAGCTTTCTAACACAGCGAAATCCCATTTAGCATAGCGAAATAATACTAAAAATATATCCGCTATCTACTTTCCAAATGATATCTACTCTTTCGATACGGATTAATGATTAAGATATGAAGAACATAATTTTAGTATTGCTGATACTATTGGTATCAGCAACCGGTACAATGGCCCAAAGGAAAAAGAAAAAGGCTACTGCGGATTCGGTAACAACAAAAGAGGTCGCTGTGGATCCAGCCAAGGCTGTAACGAGTGCCCCTAAAGTAGATGGAGATTCAGTGAAGAGCGCGAAGAACTATGATTCGCTGAATGCACAACTTGTTCTCTATAAAAACTTTTATACCTACATCAGCACTAAATTCTTTCCGGAGAAATATAAGAATATAGAAATCGGAAAAGCTGTAACCCTCGCGGATTCCTTAAGTGCCGCGAACCAAAGCAAATCGCAAGGGCTTCAATCCTTATCAAAAAGTAAAATGGATTCCCTATCACTTTTGTTAAAAAAAGTGGACACGTTGCGCATACAAAATCAAACCTTCAAGAGCTTATTGCTTTCATTGATTGGCGAAAATGTGTATCCGCTAAATGAAACTGAATTAAAAGGCAGCTGGCAAGTATTTGTTCAACCCATGGCCATTACGGGAACAGGGCAGGAGTCTGCTATTGTTAGTTTGGAAAAAATGATATTACCCGACTCTCTCTACAAATCGTCCATAAAGCAAATTGTTTTTCTGGAAGAAGACCTCGCTGATGTTTACTTCTTTGGAGGAAAAAAGACGAAATGTTTTTACAAGGTTAACGGTTTCAGTCGCGAAAAAACATATTCGATCTTTTTACAAAAAGGAGATGAGATCAATATCAAATTGTTTGTAACACCGGTTCCAAGAGGGTTACAGGTTTCCTATAAAATGGGCAAAGAGACTGGAAAATATATGTTTGGATACATGCGCAAGTGATCTTTCTATACGAGTTTTCAAAACATTCAATAGCGTCCTTCATTGAGTGTTTATTTATTCTTCATTTTTTTCTTTGCAGCATGAAACGTCTTCCTGTTTTCTTTCGACATGAACATCGTTTCTTTTAAACCGTTTATAACAGATTTCAGAATGATGTTGATAAATCCTTTGTTCATATCACGTTCTACGTGAAACTGAACGATGCGCGGTGGGGAATTGGATGACGCAGGGTTACTGGATTTTAAAACTGAATTGGCTGCAAAAGCAATAACGGAACTTTTCCACTTTGCTGTGTTATCAAGCTCCAGATCAACTTTCAGATCGTGATATAAAAACTTCATGGTGCCGTTTGCGTTCGTGCGTTCGGCAATGCCTGAGAATGTAATTTCATCCAGCGTACCGGCATTGATTTTAGCAGGAGTGAAGGCTTGGAGCAATCCATTTAATTCTGGTAAGCTAAATTTTTTAACGACTCCGCTGAAACTGAATTGAGGTATCGAATAACCAAACTTCAAATCCACATTAAAGTGTGCTTTATTTTCAAGATAAGCATCAGCATTGATCGTGAGCATTTTTTTCGATGTAAGATTGGTCAAATTCTTTACGTCCACTGTTCCCCGCTGAATTTTCACCTTTGCATAACTGCTGTCCGATTTTTTTTCCGTGCTAACCAAATTTATATTCGTTGCCTTCAGTTGTTTAATCAGCAGAGGTATTGGGATAGTCTTCACGTATTGCCCAAGGTAAGCTGGCGCTCGGCTACTATCGATGGGCTTTGTTTTGTCTTTGAATATCGTAGCACTTACCTTATCCACCACAATCTGATCAATGAAAATTTTTCGTTTGTAGATCAGGGAATCGAAATTGACCTGAATCAGTTTCAGCGTGCCCACCGTTCCGGAGAAGTCGGCATGCTGAAAAGCATATTTCCTTTGTAATGCTGCTTTGCTCACATTCGGCTTAAAACTCATATCACTCAATTCTATTATTTTATCCTGATAGGAGAGATGGAAGGATTGTAATGTCACGTGAAAAATACTATCCGCAGTTTGAACGTCCAGCGCTTTCAAATCCGTATTAAAATCGCGAAAATGAAAAATCAATGTATCGAGCGACATTTGCGCCTCAAGCGAATCCATTCCAATGGTAAACTCTTTAAAATGAATGTGCTTCACTGGACCTTTCTGCAAACTTCCTTCAAATTGTCCGAGGGAAAGATCAGCATGTTTGAGGGATATTCGATTTCTTCTCGTTTGCTGCTGAATCAAGAGATCATATAGGGAGATATTAAATTCCGCAATGCTGAAGGTGCGTTGCTTTTTCGAATTGGTAACATGGAAAGAGGCGTCTACCAGCTGAAATTCATTCAACAAAAACGAATCAATTGATTTCTTCCCGACAGCTTCCTGGCTTGCTGCTGCTGTTGAATCTTTGAATGGCACCAGAATATGCCGGTCTTCGGTAAGCGACAATTCAATATCAGGTTTCAGAATCGTAATCCTTTCTAAGATTAGCCTGCTCTCGTTTAAGAGTGCAATCAGGTCCACTTTTTTTAGAGTAAGTTTTTCAGTCTTAAGACGAAAGGTGCCGTTTATATAGGGATAATTATTCAGTGGCTTTTCCCTTGGCAGCAGGGTTGCATTAAATACCCGAATAGTACCTTCGAAAGGATTAACCGATAGTTTTTCAAATTTTAACTCGTACACATCCGAAATAATATTGGAATCAAAGGTTCGAAGCAGGGCATTGGCAAGTAAGTGGTTAAAGTTGTTGTACAAAGAAATACCAGCAACCAGAATAATCGAGAGAAATGAAAATAGAATGATTTTTTTTATTGGCCGTTTTCGCTTCGTGTTATCAACGTCTCTCTTCATAATTTGATTCGTTACAGAAGAACCCGACTAGCTTTTTATTTTCAATTGCCCATTTGTAAAATCGAATTGGTAATCATGATTATTCTTTGGTTTTAGGAACTTTTCCAATGGGAATGCCTACTGAAAAATAAAGTGATCGGTTAAATTGATTGGGTGTTGAATCATCCACAAGAGTATCTACAAAACCATAATAATATCGAATGCCGAGATTCATCCCGTTGCCACCCATCAATCGATATCCCAAGCCAACCATGAGACCTGCATCGAGCGGATGATAGCGGTCTCGTATTTTTACTTTATAGGTAAGGTCATCCTTATCTTTTACTTTATTGGTAAACACATCCTTTGATTGATTCATTAAGCCAAACATGGGCCCTGCCTCAACGGAGAAATTATTCTTAAAGCGATACTTCATCAATACCGGCACATTGAAGTACGTCAGTTTTCGATTGACTTTGCCATCCACAAACGCAGCATTCAAATCAGCATCGTTCAAATCATAAACCGGTAAATCTTTTGAGCCCATGGTTGATTTTACAATCACTCCAGTATGCACCATCCAGGAAGGATTTTTTAATTTAAGATCAAAGTAAAAACCAAGATTAAATCGGCCGGTATAGCTGGCATCATCATTACCTTTAATGGTAGACAAATTCAAACCACCATCGAGACCAAATTCCAGCTTATCGGAATTGAGTTTATCGCCCAATAAGATTGAGATAAGAATTTGGGATTTGGCTCCTATCCCTACGAATAGGAGGATGAAAGCAATGCATATTTTTTTCATGGAGAAGTGTGCCGGTTTTATATTCTGTCAAAGATGCAAAATTCTATTGCAAGAATATCATAAACCGAACCGGTATTGAAGTCCTGTAAAGAAGTGTTGGCGACTACCTAGAAATCCGTATTCGGCACGGAGCATCCAATGCTTATTGTATTGATACTGTCCGCCTACCATAAAATTCCATTTTAATGCCGGACGTTTTTCAAGCGAGTATTGTACAGTAGAACCACCAGCCGTGTTGATAGCCGCGTCAGCAGCATTTAAAAAATTTCCTGCCTTTTCTAATGCACGATTTGCTGTTTCATACTTTGCTTTGTTGACCGGATTATTTTGCTCAATTGATGTTAAGTCACTCCACCAGGTATCGACTGACTCCTGCGCATTGGCAACTTTAACATAGCCTTGGTCAATTTTTCCACCCAGTTCATCCACCGGTAAAACATCATTCAACGGAATCGAACCCTTAGTATCGGAGTTAATACTCCACCTGAATCCGCCCACCCATAAAGCGATATTTTGATTTGGCTTTTTTAATTTAAAGGACTTGCCAAAGCGTGGATCAAAGATGAACGAGAAGGCGGGCTTATCCAACGCACTAACATCCGTCCATGTAAAATTCATATCCAGAGCAATGAAGCCACCCGCAACGCCAATGGTTGGTGTTACACCAAAGCCAAGGGAAAAGGCGTCAAAACTGGCTTTCGTTGAAGTAGAAAATACTTCTTTCCACACATCGGTAGAATCAGGTACCCAAACACCGAAACCTACCGTTGTGGAAGGCTTTGATTTCGCAAAGATGCCATACACATTTAGAAACGGAAACACCCAGATATCGGGTCTGAAATTTACACCTGACGCTTCCGAGATTGAATTATCAAACCGAACAATCTCATCAAGATTATACTGAGGCCCATTATTGAAGCCAACATACAAGTTGTCAATCAAAAGGTCTTGCTTTTGCCATAAATATTGCAAGCTTAATCCAGCAGAATAAGGTAGGTCGTAACCTGCCTTTGTTGCCTTCGCACCTAAGATGGGTAATGAATATGGATATTCTGATTTCTTGAGGCTGTCGACCAATTCAACATTTTTCTTGCCTACGGGTTTATTGGTAAAGACTTGCGCAAATGTTGGGCATAGGATACATGCGAATAATATGAATACGTAGAGTCTTTTCATTTGTACTTGATTTAAAATTTGACAAGAGAATTTCAAAAATAACACGAGGAATAAGCCTATGTTTTATTCTCTTTGCAGTTAGTCAGTTTATTTCTTAACCGGCATTACAGGATACTTTGCAAAAATCATTTTCACAGCATTGTTGATATTTGCTTCTTTCTTTTCAGGTGAAGTATTTTCTTCCAAGGTTTTAGTACCTCTTCCTTGCCACACCAATTTTTCAGTGGACTTATCAATGAGGTTAATAAAAAGTGTTCCGTCAACGTATGTATTATAATCGATCGTAGTGGTCGTAAATCCTCCGCCATATCCGTATCGGCCCCGATACATACCACCATTATTAGTGGCCGTTGCTTCGGTTCTTTCTTTTGCCTTCACGTCAAGATCAATTAAGGCATCAGGATTGTCAGATTTAGTCAAGCCACGAGCTGTCAACTCAGCATCAACCGCTTTTAGTAATCGGTCACGGTTCAAATCACCTACGGGAAGTTTCGTTGACTCTTCCGTAAAAGCATACGTTTTATACTTATTAAAATCAGTGCTCTTATCATAATCGTAGCTCACCGTAATGGGACTACAAGACGTCACAAAGGCAGCAATGACAATAAGGAGGTAAATGTTTTTTTTCATATTCGATGTTGTTTTCCGAAATATCTTAAAAGATTGAGAATAACCTGTAACGTTCAGTTGCAATCCATTGTAAGAATTGTAGACGGTAGCGTTTACATCGTTTAATATCTCGATTCTTTCTCTTCGGTTAGAAGAATGATATAGTCAAGAATTCAAATTCATATTGAACAGAACTACCGACCGATTGGATAACTCACTCTGTAAACATATCACGTAACTCAACCATCTTCTGATTTGGCACATCCATGTTTATCAAGCCACTGCGTGGTCGGTCGAGATCAACAATGGTGAATACGGTAGCCGATAACATAATGGCAAATCCGATAACGACAATCCAATCGATTTTATGTTTATTATCGTAGCCCAGAAGAAAGGCAGAACAAAAACAAAGGATAAACAAGAAATACATAATGGAATCCGGAATGGTGGCTTCTCCTGCTGCCCTGCGGGTTGTCGTAATGTCGATCATTGCGTTGAGCGCTGGGATTATTTCAGAAGTACGTGTGGTAATATCATCCTGCTTTGCATAGTTCGCTACGGCAGCCCATGTTTTACTGCTGGTGGCATTTGCTTTACGGTAATGCGTTACTACATTTTCAATATCCATTCCAGCATTATAGAAGGCGATCCGTTCGTTTACATATTCTTTCAAATAACCTCTCAATAATTGTCGCATGCTGTCGGGATACACATCGGTTCGCAGAATAACGGTGCCGATGTCATTCGCCTCTTCAATAACCAGTTGTCTTCGTGTATCGAATCGTGAACTGGCCATGCTGAACGTAAAAGCCAACAGCAATCCCAACAATCCTAATAAGGTTCCATTGATAGCCCCAAGATCGATAGCAGCCCGGTCCGGGTTTTTCTTTATGATCCTTTGCCTGGTATAAAAACCAAGCAGGTACAAAATAATGATTGTGGCAAAAAGTATGATGACAATAAGAAAAGTCGGAGCTGTTTGAAGTATTGTAAAATGCACCATGTAAACTATTTTAACAGAGTACAATTTAAATTAAAGACTGCAATAATTTCCATCGAATGAAAAATCAATGAGGTTTCATTTCCATTATCGCTGTATTGGGAGGTACAGAACTCACCGAAGGAAGTCAATCGATATTTTCTCCTTCGAAACTAAAGTCAGATTAGTCATTACCTATTGCAAGTTCATATATATATGCAGATATTGATCTCAAATTAAATTACTATGTTCAGCAGATTGTTGCACGCCCGGTACGTCTTTGTAATTGCTGTAGTATTCCTTCTCCTAAACTCCATTATTTTTATAATAGCCGGAGCGGTTCATAGTTTTCATGGAATTATCGAATTTTTCGAACTTGGGTTTATGCCAGATGGAGAATCACGGCCGGGTCTTCATCTGTTGGAAGGGCTTGATATGTTTATGGTGGCCCTGGTGTTTTTAATATTCGGATTGGGCGTTGCCCGACTGTTTATTTTCGATAAAGTAGAAAGCAGTCAAATTCCATCATGGCTAAATATTCATGACTTAAAAGGTCTTAAAATTTTATTGTGGGAGACGATACTGGTTACGTTAGTTATTTTGTGTGTTACCAATCTGGTTAAGCATCCAGCGAAAGCATGGGAGGCTTTAGTTTTTCCACTGGTGATTCTGATACTCGCACTAGCCCTTCACCTGATGCGCGGAAAAGAAGGACATTGATGCTACAGGTATCAACTTCATGAACGAGTCACTTCCTTTCCCATAACTTTTTGTTGAAAGCAATTCCAAACGTCCACGCATCATACACATCCTGCTTGTTTTCGTAAATAAGATTCAGTGCAATTTCAAAGTTTTCTGTAATCTCGAAACTGTACTCAGTTCCGGCTTTAACGAGGAATAAATTTTCGTGCTTTTCAAATTCATAACCAGGTCCCACATAAAATGACCAATGCCTCAGCGCGTGATAGTGAATTACACCGGTAAAGCTCAGAGGGTTGGTACGCTGTAGCATCACATCTCCATCTTCTACTTCAAAACTTTGAATCTTAATATCACCTTGCATGGCAACAGACCAGTGCGGATGAAAAACATAATCAACATCAAACCCCCAGGTGGGGATTACAGCTACTTTCTTTCCCCCTTCTGTTGCGTGAGGCACGTGTGAATTGGCCATCATAATGGCACCACGGATTCGGGGTTTGAACTCACTCTTAATTTCTTGCGCAATGGCAGCATTGAAAACCGTTATGAGCGACAAAATGTAAAGAGTCGTTTTGATCATATTTTCTACACTTAAAGTAGCTTTTGTATTCCGATCGTTCTGTTAATCTGTGAAGATTATTTGGGAAAAACAAAGATCAGCACAGCCCGTACACCGAAAGCAGATTTGTTTCCGTCAGCGGCTGCAACCTGTATACGAGGACCAACCGCGATCGAAACAATTTGTGTTCCCAACTTTGTAACTCCTGAAAGGGTAGGGTTAATAAAAACGGATGTTGTACTCGCTTGCCAGTTCTGTGTTATCTCTGCATTGCCTCCCAGGCCGGCACCGCTTTTCCAGTTGTAATTTATAAAAGGTTGGAGAAACATTTGATTGACATCTTGTCGATCCACATCACCCGCAACAGACCAGATTTGGTTTGCTAATGCACCGATTGTCCATCCGTGAGTTTGTTTTAGAATCAATGCTGTTGGCCCAACACCAAACTTTTTTGTTCCCAATACATTATCGGTTGCTGTAGGTAGTAGCAGGGCAGGACCAACACCCCACACCAAACCATTCTTCGATTCAGCGGGAGAAAAGAATGCGCTTACCACAGCATCACCCAAACCACTTTGATGCGTGCCTTCTCCTGTTATGTTATGTTGTGATACAACAGGAAGTACAACTCTTGAGATCAGGTTTAGTTTTGCGGAAAGTTTGATGGGTATAACCGGTTGAATGTTCAATGTATTACGCGAGCCGTTGTACGTTCCGATTCCAACATCAGTATTATTTTGAAAGGGAACACTGATGAGGGAAGCAACAGGGTTGGAAAGTTTTTTGGCAAGTTCTGCGGCATCACTTCCTGCAGGCTTTGGTTCTTCTTGTGCGAAAGTACTAATCGGACATAAAATACCTATTGAAAGGAATAAGGAAATTATATTTATATTCATAAAACTTAATTTTACTTAATGTAATATTTTTTTTTAACAGTGTACTTTATAGTGCCGTGATCATTCCGAAATCAGCATGAAGTAAAGGATCAAAAGACCTGCAATTAAAATAATCAGGGAAAGGATAAATGCGGGATCGAATATCAATCTCCTTCTTTTTCCTTTTATATCCTGTAGTTCGGTAATACGTTTTACATAGTATAGGATTGAGATTGTAATCAGAAATATTCCGGAAATTGTAAAGATCAGACCCGCCAAACGTCCATTCCGCAACCATGCATCACCCGTAATCAGACGCGCTTCGTGCAATACTGCAAAACCTCGGTCGATGGCAATGCCTGATGTGAAGAGAACTATGATTGAACGAATCCAGGCAAGTTGCGTTCGTTCCCACGCGAGCAACGTACGTTCTACAGCCAGGTGGATGCGTGGATCTGTATCATCCACTGCTTCTTTATCTGTAAGTTGTTCGCTATTCATTTTGCAAAACTAATTGATTTATTTTAGCCTGTATTGATTCCATCTTTGTGATCGTCTTTGAAGTCTTTTTTAGAAAAATAACCTGAATTATTTTTCTATTCATCCATATCCAATTGATCGGTGTGATTTACTTTAAATTTCTTATTCGGTATTGCCCACTTCAGGTTCAGCCGAAAGATATTATCCGTCCATTGAGGATTGAGATCACTGCCGTTCTTCAGCATCTGTATGTGGTAAATAAATTCTGCTTTCCATTGCTTGTTTACTACATAGCCAATGCCAAAGCGTTGACGAAAGCGATCGAAATATCTTTTTTCAAATGTGTAGAAGAATTCAAAATCGCTGAAACCATACCAACTTTTTGGCTCCCACGCATTCTTGCTTAGGGGAAATTCAACTGCCACCCGATTTCGCAGCCGGTTCTTAACATTATTCAAACTCTTATCATCATAATTAAAAGAGCGGTATTCGTATCGGGTCCAATTAAAAATATGAAGATTATTCGTATTGGGTATGGTAAACTTCAAACCTGCAAGAGGGCGAAATTCTTTACTATCTACACCACCAGTAACTTTATTTATAACGAGGAAAGCACCTGCCATAAATTCTACAGCGGCAACGGGTTTGTAAGTAACAAGAAGAGGAGCCCCAATGTAATACGAAGTAGTGTTGGTTCCGGGATTGTTTACGTACCCAATGTAGGTAGTAAGAAATATTTTATTACTCACGGCATAGGTAGGCACTACAGTGAAACGGTACTCCGGATTTATTTTTTCCTGGGCAATAACAATATTTTGAAATAGGATAGAGCATGTCAGCATTATCAGGTAGGATTGTATGAAACGGGTCGTTCTTTTTTTCATATTGACCGGAAGCAATGTCATAATCGTTTTATGCTAATTTTTAGTCCTTAATTTTAAACTGAACTTTCAATAAATGAAAACGGTCATCATCACATACTTAGGATGACGACCGTTGGTTAAAGATTTTATAGATTCAGATGTTCAGTAAGGATAGTTATTATTCCTTACTGAACGCTCTTGCGGCTTCTTTTTCTAAATCAAGATATTGTTCTTTACCTGTACTTACGGTGGCGAAGGAGATAACACCGCCTTTAAATTCCCCGGGTGATTTATATTGTTTGCTTACCGGATCTCCACTGTCGAAACCAACGCACAAGCCATCACCTACCAAGGTGAATTTTCCAACTTGAGCCGTCATTGAGCCCGTGGCTATTTCTTTATCGTTCACATACAGTTTAGCTGTTCCAATTGACTCATGATGTTCACCCGCTTTTTCTTTAGTGAACTCCATACCAAACGTGTATTTACCAGGTTTAAGTACACCTGATGTCAATTGATATTCTGTAATGCCAAGGAAATTGTAGACATAGTACAGTTTGTGGTCTTTAATGAATAAACTATGACCACCAAAGCGTGAGCCATGTGCAAAAATTACGCCCGATGCATTAGCGTCTTTAATTTCTACGTTAGCAACGATCTTGTATGACTTGCCTCTAATGTTTACAGCCACCGCCTCAGGCACAGCACTGGTATGCGGATAGTAGGTATAAGAATCTCTTACTTCTTCTTCTGTGGGACGTTCAATATTTAATATTTCGGTTGCCGAACGATCATCCAAAGGCAACGCGAAATTTTTGGTTGCTTCCTCTAAATACAATTTCTTCAAAGCTTCTAACTTCTCTGGGTTCTCTTTGGCAAGGTCATTCGATTCAGAACGGTCAACATCTGTGTGATACAATTCCCATTTGTCCTGATCAAAATGCCCTTTACTGGTAAGTGGCGCGTGGACGGCAACGGCTTTCCAGCCGTCTTGCCAAATGGCACGTGTACCAATCATGGTATAGTACTGTACATGCTTCTGTGTAGGCGCATCTGGCGTTGCATCAAATGAATACTTCATGGACACACCCGATAACGGATACTGCTCAACGCCTCTGTAAACTTTTGGCATTTCGAGTCCAACGATTTCAAGAATGGTCGGAACAATATCGACTGCATGGTGATATTGATTCCGTACTTCGCCTCGTGCCTTGATTCCTTTAGGCCATGTGATGGTTAATGGATCGGCCGTGCCACCAGAATAATTTGAATACCGTTTAAACATTTTAAAGGGAGTCGACAACGCTGCTGCCCATCCGGTAGGATAGTGCTCGTATGTATTGGGGCCTCCTAACTCATCAATCAGCTTCATGTTCTCGGCTAAATCATCAGGATATCCATTGAAGAATTTATTTTCATTTACAGAACCGCTTGGGCTACCTTCTCCAGATGCTCCGTTGTCGGCTGCATACATAATGATGGTATTATCATACTGACCTGTTGCTTTCAGGTGATCAATCAGTCTTCCAATCTGCGCATCGGTATATTCAGAGAATGCAGCATAAACTTCGCATAAACGAGAGAATAATTTTTTCTCATCCGCATTCAATGTTTCCCATGGGCGTACAGCATCCGCTGGATTAGCCTGATCTGCTGGCATCGGATTCCATTCTGTCAAGGTAGTACCCTTCGGTAAAATTCCTTTTTCAATCATGCGCGGCAATACCCATTTACGATATGCATCGTATCCATCATCAAATTTTCCTTTATACTTTGCGATATAATCTTTTGGTGCTTGATGAGGAGCATGGTTGGCTCCAGGGCAGAACCACATGAACCAGGGCTTGCTTGGATTAGCTGATTTTTGATCACTGATCATCTTGATCGCTTGATCGGCAAGGTCTTTTGATAAATGATAACCTTCTTCAGGTCCATAAGGTTGTTCAATAGCATGATTGTCTTCTGTCAAGTCAGGATACCATTGATTAGTTTCTCCACCGATGAAACCATAAAAACGATCGTAGCCCTGTTGAAGTGGCCATTGACTTTTATTAGCTCCGGCAGAGAGATCAGTTTCAGGAACGTTGTGGTCTTTTCCTAACCAGAAAGTACTCCATCCATTATCATTTAGAATCTGTGCCATCGTAGCAGTCTGTGCAGGCAACTGAGCACTGTATCCCGGAAATCCATTAGAGGCTTCAGTAATTGCTCCCATACCGTTGAGGTTATGATTGCGGCCAGTAAGAATGCAAGAACGGGTGGGTGAACAAAGTGCAACGGTATGCCATTGGGAATAGGTCAATCCATCCGCAGCTAGTTTATCCATGGTTGGCATGTTTATTCTTCCTCCGTATGGCGACCATGCAGCCAAACCGGTATCATCATAAAGAACGAACAGTATGTTTGGTGATCCTGCTGGTGCTTTTTTGCGAATGTATGGAGACCAGTCTGCTTTGGAGTCGCGCACATCGAGTTTGATGTCGCCTTTGAAAGCCGATGTTTCTGATGTTGCGGCTATTTCTGTTTTAGGTTGTTGTGTACAACTGAATGGTAAAGTCGTTATTGCAATGAGCAGAAACGAAGTGAGTAGTTTGTTAGGTTTCATAATTTTTTATTGGAAGTGATGAAATGGTCTTTAATGCTTTTGGTTTTACTTTCTTTCGGGAAAGTAACATGCAGGCTAAAATCAGAAGTAGGGTGATTCACTTTGTTTTATTTCATTGACTATTGGTTTAATTAAAAGAGTTTATAAAATTCAATGAGCGCATTGAGACCCAAATTCATTGTTTACATACTACAAGGTATTTCAAGCCTTAATGAGGAATTATGACAAAAGTCAGTTTACCTCAGAATTTAAGTAACTTGAATAATGAGTTGGTTCTGGAATAAATTCAGGTATTGGTATTAGAGCTGCAAAGGGTAACCGGAACTGTTCACCTTTAGGCTTTCTTTCTAAAGACGTAACGTTTTTCCTGCTCGCATACTGATGTCTGAATATTTCATGCATCATCCGAAGATTGGTCTTCATCATGTTATGCAAAAAAGTATAATTAAGGTTGTCAAAATTTGCCTGAGCATAGAATGCATTTCTGAAGAGTGAAAATTGCTGTGACACTAACTCATCATCATCCGGCAGATTAAATGTTTCACGCCATAAAGGGAGCAGATGCTTGTCCATCATTTGTCTTGCTTCATTCACTACACTACCATATAGAGAATGGTCTTGCTTTAGAGCAAGTTGCCCTTGCACTAGCACGAACATTTTAAATTCTACAATTACTTTGAAATAATCCGGATCCAGCACATCGCACTTTTTAGTCTCGATGGCCATTTGCCTGGCAATCATTTGATGACGATTGAACAATTCCTTAAGAAAATTATCAGGAGTTTTAAAGTAATGATAGAAGCCCGATTTGTTGAGTTTAAGGATTCGCGCTAATCGCTCTACCTGAATTCCCTCTGCACCTTCCTTTGCAAAAAGTTCATAGCCTAATTCAATCCATTTTTGTTTAGCGTTCTTCATCATCGGCTTTAATATTTTAGCATTACCGTGTTTTGAATGCCCAATATGTAAAGCTTACTAAAACCAGGTTTGCATAAAAGCTAAACTCAGGCGTTTAGAGCTGAATTAGTTTCAATTTGATGAATTTGCAACTTCAAAATTGCCCAGACTACCTTAACATTTCTGCTAAGCTGCCACGTTTTGATGAATAAAGTAATCCCTTGGTGTTTTGCCGGTGTGCTTCTTAATCGTTCTGATAAACGTGGCTTTGGAGCTAAATCCGCTCTCGCTCGCTAAACCTTCCAGGGTTTTATTTTTGAGACTTCCCCTTTCGATCTGGTCCTTCATGTGTAGAATACGGTAGTCGTTAATGTATTCACTGAACCTCTTTTCCTCTACTTTGTTGATCAATAACTGTAGATGATGCTTGGGTATGTTGGTCTCTCGGGCCAGATCTTGAAGGTTAAATTCAGGGTCAAGATAGCGCTTGGATTCCACGAGGTATTGATGAACGAAGTCTTTGTATTGATAAATGAAGGTAGGAATTTGTGTTTCAGGTTCTGCTGCTACTGAAAGTTCGTCCACTAGATCACCGCGTAATTTCTCAGAAGAAAATGGATGCTTTTTCGAAGTAACGGGTTGAGGCAACCCATACAATATCTCTGGTTTAAAAAACAAATAGAAGTTAGTAATTAAGAGTGCACTTAAAAAGATAAGATGGAAGGAAAACGAACGAATATCAGCAGGTATAAAAACAAGAGACAAAAATACGATGGCACTGGTACCAATAGCGGCATTGATAATGGTAAACGTTTTAAGCCACCGAAGTACCGTTGCGGTATAGACATTGGTGCTGGTATACTTTGTGGCGGATTTTCGTATTATTTTCCACATGGCGATAGCATAGATAACGGCCATTAAACCTCGGATAATATTATGAGCAAATGCCGGCAACCAGCCTTCATTGTGTGCATAGAATTGAATATCGGAACTAAATACTTCAGTAATGTGATTTACTTTTTCTTCTCTGCTCAACAAATAATACGGCATCATTTCAACCAAATGCAATACTGCAGGAAGTGCATGCAGATAATCCTTACTTTCTAATTGGGTGCGGTCGGTCAGTATTAGCTTTGCATATAAGTAAGCAGCAGGAAACATTAAATAATACAACGGGCTGGGCGCTCTGTAGTAGTGCGGTATTTCTAAAATCAACTTGCTTTCAACCAAGCTAATCATGATGGCTGCGGATGAAATACCCAGCAAATTAATGGCAAGAAGAGAATTGGCCACACGCAAAGTTCTATTCTTAAAGAAGAGAATGGATATTGCAACAAGACCATTTAAGGCAAAGGCGAATAAAAAAAACCAGCTCAATGAAGGCAGTGCTGAAGTCATAGGTAAAAAAATAGTGGGCTAAATATAGGCAAGTTTCACGTGAACGGTACCGATTAAAAGCTATTGGGCTTGACACGGAGTGTATAAAGGTCTTACTCTGGCACGAGGAAATTTTACACGATCGCGAGTATTTTTATATCGTGAGTGAGGAAATTTTATTCGGGCACGATTTCCTTTACCTCGTCAGCGTCTAAGCTTTTCTCAACTGCGAGTCTTATTCTTTCATCAGCGAGTAAATTTTAACTGAGCACGAGTCTTTTTATGTCGCCAACGCGTAAATTTTACTCAAGCGTTAGTACGGTTTACTTGCGCAAGAGTGATTTTTACTCGTCAGTAAGTAAAATTTACTCGATCATGACATGTGCACATTGCTCAACTGGGCATTGCGGTCAATAAAAAAGCCCCTTTCGGGGCTATTTAGCAGGTATTTTACTGCCATCACGGCTTGGGCTCCGATTTCTTAGCGCGTTGAACTCTGAACCTGTCTTTCAGCTTTTCAGCCACTGTTTTTAAACCGGGTGTGCGATCGGAAGCAGTCTGCACATAGGCATACACTTCCAATGAAGCCGTCATTGCTTCACTGCCCACAGCAAAGTAGGTGTGGTCTACTTTCTCACATAAAGAATCAAGTAACAACTTAACTTCCGACAAACTTTTGAAGAGTGTTGTGTCGCGATTAAATTCAGCTGCATCAAATGAAGAAGGTAGAATTGTTGGAAACGATCCGGCAGCTGCTCCAGCATCTTGCACAAAGTCAGCGCTTTTGGGCCCGAGTTTAAAAAGCGCTTTGCGTTCCTGACCATCGAGTGTAACCAGAAACGGAAGCTTTTGTTGGATAGTGGCGATGGCCGCTTTTACGGCATCGAGATCAGCCGTTGGCAGATCGTACGAGATGTTTTGATAACTCATAATAATGAGGTTTTAAAATGAAACATAACTAACACGTATACACAATGCACCATTCGCAATGAAGCGAGCAATACAAAAATGCCGAGGTGAATCTATTTCCGTTTCGTGTTTAATATTTCAATCGTGCACAATACAATAACCAGCAACTCGCAAACGGATAGTCAATTATAAAAAAGGATTGGAAGATTTGCAAGCTTGCACGAACTTGAAAACTTGTATATCAAATTAATCGAAGTATTTATATCTGAGCATTTACTTGTAGCATCCAGTAGTTTTCGCTTATCTGGAAATTGAATTCCAATGGTGATTTTTTTACTGCTTCAGAATTGAGAATCAGTGTTTTATACTTTACTTCTTCCAGTGTAAAGCTCCTTTACCATAACTGTTCAGACTTTTAGTAACCGTATTGGCATGCACATCCAGGGCTTTCACTCGTGCTGCCGGAACAATTTTAACTTCGCCCGAATCGTGCTTCGGTGCATCAGGTAAAAATACGGTACACATTCCGCCATGCTCTTCCACCAGGAATCCAATCCGCAAGTCATCACCATCCTCTAGCATCACCGGATGCAAACCTGTTTTCTCTGTTGCCCCAATAGCATCGGTTGTAACGGATTTCATCATCGCATAACCCGGTAAGTAACAAAGCACGTTGGTTTCAAGCTTGCTCATCCATTTCTGTACCGTTACAAATCGAAATAACAATCCTCCGATGAAGCAGAATAAGATGAGCAACACAATCGCCAACGCATTACTTCCATCTAACCCTAAAATAATGTCAGGCATTACTTTAGCAAGAGGAGCAGAAATTTGCAACAGGATATCATGCGCCTTTTTTACCACCATAATCATGATGACTAACGGAAGCAGGAATAAGATGCCACCGGTTAGTGTATCGCGAAGAAACTGATTGATCGATTTCATCATGTTATCATTTATTGATGATCAGATACGGCATGTTATTCTGCAATATTTCATTCTGGTCTTTATTTTAATTGCTCGCGTTGTTACGGAACAATTGAACACACCAAACCAGAAGACCGATATGCAAAACCGTGGCTGGCCACAATCCTATTCCGGAAAAATGTTCGACCAGTCCGGCATATACAAGAAGCCCTGCGGCTGAAATATTGTATACCGCCAAAGCCTTTACAATAACAATTGAAGCCTGCGCATTATCTCTTGACAACCAGCAAGCAATAGCTATAGAAATTAAAGCCGCTCCGGCAATTCTGCTGATTAAAATTCCGCTGCTTTCAGTAAGGTCAGGGCCTAACAGCAACGGCACTACCACTGTAGGTAAAGCAATCAATGCGAGGCCGGTTAATGCTTCAAAGAGTGCTGTAATGCTGATGAGTAATTTCATGTTCAAAATGTCTATTTGCAATTCTTAAACTCTGGCATACTCGTTTAATTTACACGTTGTGAATAATCCTGATTTGTTGCATCAATCTTCATCTTTTGCGCAGGCATGTTCATCGTAGTAGTGGAAACATGATTAACACCCGAGTTGAACGTTTCATAATTCACTATCCCATCAATGGGATCTTTTCCCAGGAAGCTTTTGAATTCTTTGTATTTGAAAAGATTAGTGACAGGATCAATATGAAGAGTCAAACGATCTCCCTGAACATACACATTATCGGCTGTTGCCACGAGTGTTCCGTCTTCCTTTTTTGAAACGGTTGCTTTGCTGAAAAAATCAAGCAGTTGCCCTTTCGTCATGTAGGCATATTTAAGAGAGAGGTCCAGTGCTTTCTCAACGTAATCCATTTTAGCATCGATAGCATTTTTTTGAGCTGCGCCCCGAAGACCTGGTTTTGCTTTAACAGAGGTCTCGACATCAATCACTTTTGCCTGAAGTTTGCCACTGGCATCGAAACTGAATTCAGTATAGCTTGTTGCTTTTAATTGACCGTCCACGAAGGCATCTGATTTACGTTTCCAGATGTACGCTTTTAGTTTTTGTTGATTGGCTTCTTCGGCCTTACTAATCTTGAGCGACAGTTCTTCTGTATTCAATTGAGCGTGTCCAGTTGAAATGGACAGTGCGCTAATAAAGATTAAGATAATCGTTCTGAGGTTTTTCATAGAGTGTGTAGTTAAGCTAGGTCATTGAATTTCTTTAGGGACTGATTTAAAGCAACAGGCTTACAGCCCATCACAAAATTCAGTAGCAAGCTACACGAAATGATTTTTCCCTGTTAGACGTACTCGTTTATGCACGGAGTGAGGAATCACTTTTTTCGTCTGTTGTAGAATACGAGGGTTGTTCTTATCGAAGTTCAGGGAAAATCTAAACTGTACTGTATTAGTCTATTTTTATTTCAATGGGATCGGTAGGAAGGTGATGAACTTAAAATTGCTTGACATTTTGAGTCAATAAAAAAAACAAGTACCGTCATTGCGAACTGAAGCGAGGGTGCGTGAGGTGGAGTGAAGCAATCCCCCCGGTACGAAGTGCGCATTCCATAGCTTGAGGATTGCTTCGTCAGCATGTCCCGCTTCAAGGCGGGACGCTTCCTCGCAATGACGGAACTTTTTATTTGTCATAAGGATAAATTCTTCGCCAATCGTTTTTCATATCCACAACTAACCAATTGTATTTGGCTGCGTCATCCAGTCCTTTTTCCAATTGACCAATGTGTGATTGCCTATCGTAAGCCCATTCACGTGCAGCATCGGTGTGGTGCACAATCATTCCGATGCGCGGATAGCCAGATGCAGTCGATGTCCATTGTAACATAGCGTAATCGCCATCTGAATTTCCTGCAGTAAACACAGGTCGCTTGCCAATGTATTGATGAATGCCAACCGGCTTACCTTCTTTATCATCGATGAAATTAATTTCAGGTAGTTTGATCAAAACAGGGTTTCCATCCACTACATCGTACTTTAATTTTCCTGAACTGCCAACAACCTGATCCGGTGGAATGCTATACGCTTGTTCAACCCAAGGGCGCATAAAGTCAACACCACCACCAGAGACAATAAATGTTTTGTATCCGTTAGCACGAAGGTAATTCAGTAACTCCACCATCGGTTGATAGATCATTTCAGTATAATGCTTTCCGGTTTTAGGATGTGTGGCCGTGGCGATCCAGTCTTTCACACTTTTTTCAAATTCATCTGTTGTCATTCCTGAATGCGTAGCCGCTACAATTTGCATCAGCGCTTTTTCACCGCCCGATAAAGCTGTTTTTAAATCGCCTTCCAACAATGCCTGAAAGGGTTGAGTTGTTTTCCATTCGGGATGTTGTGATGCTGTTGCCTTCACACGATCAAGTGCAAAAGCCAATTGAAAATAGATGGGCTGCTCGCTCCATAGTGTACCATCATTATCAAAGCAAGCAATACGATCGGCAACCGGAATAAAGTCTGTACTTCCTACTTTGGTAGTCTTCGTTACAAAATCAACGATGGATTTTTTCGAAGCACCTTCATTCCATGATGGCAGTGGATCGGATACCTTTATTTCTTTTTTCTTCTGTGCTTCAGCAAAGATTACAGAAGTTAATAAAAGGATTACTACAAGTATTCTCTGTTTCATAACTTTCTATTTGGAGGATTAGCTAATGCAAAAGCGGTCATCAAATTGATGACCGCTTTACTCTAGTTATTTATTTCACCCTATTAAGAGTGGTTTGGTCTTCACTATTTGCCACCTTTTTGAAGTGTTTGCAAAACCTGATCAAGACTAAAACTTCCAACTTTCTGGCTTGGGGGAAATTCCTTAAAGGTTGATAGAAATCCGCCTATATATTGCTGCGCAGGTACAAGTAGGAAAACATGGTCGATTCTCCAGCGTTCATAGTCGGCACCAATTTGATCGGCTTTTTCAAATGGATCAGAACGAAGATTAAACAACTTTGGTAAACGCAATGGAACAAATGGATCCTGCCATACATCAAAACCTTCTGATCGTTGCTCAGCAAAGACAAGCTTCCACTGATTAATGCGCAAACCAACAAGCGACCCATCGTCATTGAAGTAGAAGAATTCCTTTCGTGGGCTTGGTGCCTTCCCGGCAAGGGCATCGGTTATATTATAGCCATCCAAATGAACTTTGAAAGTTGTGCTTCCTATTGTCATGCCTTTTAAGAGTTGCTCCTTCACATCAGGAACGCCAGCGGCCGCAAGAAACGTAGGTAGCATATCTTCGTGCGCAAAAATTTCGTTGCTGATGGTGCCAGGCTTGATAACTCCCGGCCAGCGAATGGCGCATGGCACACGGTAGCCGCCTTCCCAATTCGTAGCTTTCTCTCCACGAAATGGTGTGGTTCCACCATCAGGCCAGGAGAATTCCTCTGCACCGTTATCAGTTGCATACATCACAATGGTGTTCTCATCTAATCCTAATTCCTTGAGTTTGTCCAGTAACTGTCCAACCATTCCATCATGTTCTACCATTCCATCCGGGTAGATGCCAAGTCCAGTCTTGCCTTCACTTTCTTTTTTCAAATGCGTGTGAATGTGCATGCGAGTTGAATTCCACCATAGGAAGAATGGTTTATCTGACTTTGCAGCCTTGTCCAGATAATCTAAAGTAGCTTTGGTTATTTCTTCATCAATCGTCTCCATACGTTTTTTGCCAAGTGGCCCGGTGCTCTCGATTTTTTGTGTGCCGTCTGGGTTGGCCCACGTATGAATTACTCCGCGCGTCTTGTACTTCTGTATCATAGCCGGGTCTTTAAAGTAATCCGGATTTTCAAATTCTTCTTCTGCGTTAAGGTGATACAATGAACCAAAGAATTCGTCAAATCCATGCGCAGTTGGCAAGTGCTCATCAAGGTCGCCTAGATGGTTCTTACCAAATTGGGCGGTTGAATATCCTTGAGCCTTCAGCAATTGCGCAATGGTTACATCGCGTGCCTGAAGTCCTTCTTTTGCACCGGGAAGTCCTACCTTTAGCATGCCGGTACGAAAACCTACCTGACCCGTAATGAAGGCAGCGCGACCAGCTGTGCAACTTTGTTGTCCGTACCAGTCTGTGAAGAGCGCGCCTTCTTTGGCAATGCGATCAATGTTGGGTGTCTTATAGCCCATCATGCCCTGGTTGTTGGCACTGATGTTCCAGTAGCCGATATCATCTCCCCAAATAACGAGGATGTTTGGTTTTGCGTTAGCCGCTTTTGCAGCCTGTTTTTTTTGTTGTGCATACACTGCGCATGTCACAAGCAACAGTAATGCAATGAGTTTTGTCTTTTTCATTTTTGTCCGAGGTTTTGTTTTGTAGTTGCTATTTTTTTGATCCAATGAAAATGAGCTCTTTTATTCCAGCGAGCCTTATCCATTGCCATATCATCTGTGTAAAGAATTGATCAGCCCTTTACAATTTCAAGAAATCATCAACAACCTGGTCAGATTAAAGACAAAGACTAGATGCTTATCAGCTCAAGTTAATGATTGGATAAAATTTTCATCTAAACGGAGACGTCCATCCATTTTATTTCATGCGCTTATTTTTTTTGAATTAATAGGTGCATTTTTATTGCTGAAGTTTATCGCAATGGCGACCTGTGAAAAGGATAATATTCCTTTCATCTTGAAAACATTGGATTAACGATGAACAATCGTAACCTTGATCACACTAAAAATTAAAAACACAACTATGAAAAAAATTCTCATTGCAGTAGCACTATTAATCTCAACCCTCGGTTTTGCGCAAAGCAATAAAGAAGATGTCGATCTTATTCAATCTATATATGGTAAAGAAAAGAAAGCCATTGTTGCCGGCTTCATTCAATTGGAAGGCGCGCAGAAAGATGCCTTTTGGAAGTTGTATGATGAATATGAAGTTGAGCGCAAAGAACTTGGCAAAAAACGTGTGGCCATGCTAGAGAAATATGCAGGAAACTACAGCACCATGGACGATGCAACCACGGATGCCATCATGAAAGAGATGACGGGCTTAGGCGTAAAGACCGATAAGTTAATCGGTACCTATTACGAAAAAATTAAAAAAGGATCGACTGTAAAAGCAGCAGCGCAGTTTGTACAAATTGAATCGTATTTGCTCAGTGCAGTACGTGTAAAGATTTTTGAAAGCATTCCGTTTATAGGAGAACTCAACTAATTTATACATCACACTCATTTTTTATAACATTGCCCACACCAAAGGCGTGGGCAATGTTATTTTTAATGATTCTTGTTTTTCTGCATCAATCTTTCGGATTTCTCTTCCTGGTTTTTGAAAGGGCATAATTGATATTAACAATATGTTTATCAAACGATACCCTGGTTTTTTGCCGTACAGCAGATTGAACAGTTTTATATTTAGTTTGGACAACACTGTTTAATTATATTACTTTTGTGAGTAAGGTTAGTACGTGAATTAAGAATAATATAATTATGAAAAAAAAGGTAATCAAGGCTGTAGTATTATCATGTTTGATGTCTTTCGTGTTAGCCTGCGGGACGAAGAAAGAAGAACCAGTAGCAGCACCGGTAATTGATAAAGAACAAATCAAACAAGAAATTCAAGCTAAGGAAAATCAATTTGCTGATCTGTATAATGCCGGGGAGTTGAGAAGCATAGGGTATTATGCAGATGATGCAACATCCTTTTCTCAAAACAAACCAGCGTTAGTAGGCAAGGCGGCTATTATAGAATATTTGAAAGCCGGTGTTGCCAACTCTTCCAAGGGCGATAAGATTTCATTTACGACCAATGAAGTCTTTGTTTCAACGGATGCAAATCAGGTTGTTGAAATCGGCTATTACAAGTTAGTTGACTCTACTAACGTTGCTATTAATTCAGGAAACTATATGGTTTTATTTGAAAAAAGAGACGACAAATATGTAGTAGTAAGAGACATGAGTGCTTCTGATTTACCGCTTGAATAAAAGGCACTCTTTTTTTTCTGAGGCCGACCGAAAATATTTTTCATTCGGCCTTTTTCATTTCAAGCCATCACGTAGAGCTTCAAACAAAAACATGTATTAACGTCTTCCACGACCGCCTCCTCCCCGAGAACCACCACCACTAAAACCACTCCCGCCCCGTGAGGCTCCGCCACCA
>JANODK010000107.1:0-28848 GCA_031412655.1 Chryseolinea sp. | reverse complement strand
ACGTGGAAACTGTCCCATCTGACGTAAAATAGTTCGAGGGCATCTTCTTTCAGGCTGTTATAGAAATTTCTGGTGTTATCATCCTTAATTAACTTCAGGTTACTGATCAAACTTTTTTTAGGATCGCTAAAGATGTCAAACATTGAAAAAGCATAATTGGAGATATGATTGCGATTCTGAGGATTAAAATCTTTCTCTTCAAAATTTTGAAACACGTTCTCCTCCGGATACAGGCTACCATAGCTATCGTACTTTATCGGAAACATAAAACAATTTGAATCCAGCTTTTGGTGAATATCTTCTTGGAAATATTGTGTCCAGTTGTCTATTATGATTTCCTTTTGCTGACAGGTATAGTCCTTAAAGTATGGCCACTTTTTCTTCATTGCGAGTTTCTTCTTTGATTGTGGAAACGCGTGGGTTACTATAAGGATGAAGAGCAGGAGGGCTAAGGTCTTTTTATTCATAATTCATACGTTTTGCGAGAAACCATTTTCCAATAATTGAATCAAAATGGACAAATTCTAATTCCGCTGAGGAGGAATTGGCAATTTTGATATATTTTATCAAAAATTAGAATGTCCGTGAGTGTTAAGGTGTGTTTCTGATTTACAAGGAAACCATTGTTATCCTTTTTAATAATTTTATTAAACCAGAATGTTTTTTGTCTGGTTTTATTATTTAGGTAAAGTATTTCTCTTTTATTTATTTAAACTAATTAAAACACCACGAGTTCACCTACCGCTGAAGCCTGCGTTTTAGTATAAGCCACGCCGTCTACTTTCAATCCGACTTTATTAAGCAGAGTAATGATCCCTCCATCATTGCTAAGCTGAGCACCTTTCCCTGATAAGGCTATGCGTAATGTGTCGCCACCAGGAATGGTGACATTAGCAATTGTATCAAATCGTTTTTTCGATTTATCCAGTATTTGCCAGCCCTCAATTTTAATTGGACTATCTGATTTATTTAACAATAGAACATACTCGTTGCCTACGTCAGGTGTGCGAGGGTTGACCATCGCAGCGATGATCCGGATTGGCGTTATGAATTCTGGTTGATTATCATCATGAATAGGAAGATCATTAAGTGGATCCCCTGTTGTATTATCTGTGTGCCATGCCTGCACTTGAAAGGCAATGAATATTGCAATCCATTTATTGCGTGATGGAAAGTGAATGAATAAGCCGCCATCCTGATAGACACCATTGTCCTTTTTGAATTGTCCCGAATTTCCTTGGTTCATGTGAATGTCATGAATGCCATTACCAGGCTCAAACCCAAAATACTTGTCTTTTTTCCCTGGCTCCGGTCCCCACTTTTCTCCGAAGGCATATACAACTGCATCGTTATCCGCGACTGCCTGATCCACATAGAAACCGAGCTTTTCGTTCAGGTCATTATCTGCGCCTGGTTTATTGTAAGGAATAGGTTTCATATCTTCGATGGGAAACATATTTCTACGGATAAAATCGAGCGAAATAGAATCAGACTTTGATGGAAGTTGTGAAAATCCTGGTGCAAGCTCTTCATCCAGAATATCTTGAAGCAGGGCGTGCTGAAAATCTTCATCCATATAAAACAATACTTCCGGAGGAGCGAGCTTGGATTTTACGTTGATTGCGATTCGGTGGGTCACACCTGCTGCTTCGATCTGGATCTGGAAGTGTTCATTGCTTGGTGTGGCAAGTTTACTTTCTGTAGCTTTTCCATTTAGGACACCGTATTTTTTAAATGGCATACATTTGAGGGTTTAATTTTTCAACATTAAAAATATCTACAGGGCGAGGTCCATAAAACTTTTTCCCTTTGGCATAAATTTGAACTTTACTTTACTTGAAGAAAAACCTTTTACAAGATTTTCGATCTCGCGCATATGCATCTTGTTGGAAGGCTTAGTAGCCATCTCATCGCTGTTGAACCAAAGCGTAAAGGATTTATTGTTCTTACCGTTTATGGACTGCTTGCCATCTGTACCTATTCGCGAATTAACAATAAGCTCGATTACTTTCAGCTCAGGATTTGAGTGAGACCCGTTTCCGCAAAAGATGTAATGATCAGCGCTAATGGTTTCACAGAAATGGGTATCGATATTGTGATCTGAGCCATGATGTTGTACTTTTAACACGTCCACGTGAAGCCCTCCGTTTGAATTGATCCTGTTCACCGATTTCAATCCTTTTATGATGTCTTTCGAATGACCATCCCCTGTCATGAGCACGGTCTTGCCATTCTCTTCTACTAAAAACATGATCGAGGCTAAGTTGGGTGCTGTGACTTTCTTTCGATCACCTAGTACCGTTGACAACGCGATCAGGAAGTTAACCTCACTGTTTCCAAGAAAAGCACTATCCCCTTTTACTTTATCGCGGATTTTCTGAACCGCTTCTTTGTTGTCATCCAGCCAAGCATTCCACTCACCTCTTAGTTTGTCCAGATCTTCTTCGAATGGAGCCAGAATAGTCAGTTTCAAATTACCAATAGAAACTATTTTTGGCATTTTCTTAATCATGACCATCTTGCCGTTAAAATCCTTATTTAATGGAATGCCCAGTTGGCCAGGTTTTAATCGCTGACTTAATTGAATCGCCTGGCTTTTGCTAAAGGCAACTCCACCAATTTCATGATCCTCTGCTATTTCACTTGAGCTCATGATATTGGCAACTGCTGCCAGCATATTTTCGATATCCCCTTGGTTTTTGGTTTTGAACTCTGAAAAGGCGTTGTGCCAGATCTGTGAGATCTTTGGCGGGCGGAAGGATTTTGGTTCTTTGACTTTAGAACCGTTGCCGGCATGAAAGTCGAATACTTTCCAGTCTACCATATCTTCTATCATCTTCAGAATGCCACCAATGTGATCGTCATCAATATGGGATACACATAATAGATCAATTTGCTTCAACTTGCTGATGGTTGGGGCAACGTGCTCGGTGTACGATGACGAGATACCCGCATCGACCAGTATATTTTTATTTCCGGAAGAGATTAACAAGCAATCTCCTTTGTCGGATTGAAATATTCTTATTTTCATTTTATCTCCGTTTTGGTGTTGATGAACTCGGTTTCAGCCAAACATTTTTTAGCATCCAATACTCCAAAGCCACAATCATTCCGCCACGTATAGCTTAAGCTTGGGAGCGGCTTACTGGTACGAACCATAATACCTGAGATTTGCGCGGCTGTAAGATTTTTTTCTGCACGCAACATATTTGCAGCTACACCACATACAATGGGTGCGGCCATACTAGTACCCGTCATACTAATCCACAGATCGTCAATTCCAGCAAATCCTTTTGCTGCCGTGATATTGCTTCCCGGTGCAATCACTTCCGGCTTTAATCTCTTGTCTCTTGTTGGTCCCTGACTGGAGCTTTCGTTAACGATTTGTCGCTCGTGATCAAGATTTCCTACAGATATCACGCTTCGGGAACACGCTAATGAACTGATGGACGTATTGTCCACATTGCTTTTCATGCTGAAAAATGAAGGAAAGTTCCAGGCCTCCTTTTCACCAATGGGTCCGAGCGGACGAGGATCATCTCTTTCTATCCAAGCATGGTATTCACCATTTCGTATTTCCGTTCCAATCAAACGAACTACCCATTCTCCTGCCTTAATGGGGATAACTTCACCCCTGAGATTTGGTGAGAGATAAATGCTTATGTAGTTGAGTCCGTTGGACGGATGGTATAAATCATTATAAATGCTTAAAAAACTTCCATCCTGCAGTTGTTTATTTTCGATGAACGAGTTTGAATCCACAGGACCAACCCAAGGAAGGCCTGGAGGCTTCACCATCACTGAAAACCGGTCTTGTGGTTCATACCAAATTTCCATTTCATTTTCCGAAACATCAGACACCTTGTTCCCGACAACATTCCACAAAATATCCTGCTCCAATCCAGTTGCTTCAATTTTTCCACTGGTATGAATTCGACCCATTGTAAATCCGAGGTCTCCTTCAGCACCGGGGGATTCTTGTCCTGCATTTCCAGCTGCTACAGAAATGCATCGACCAGGAATCGACAGCTCCGCATCGATCCAGCGACTAACAATATCTGTTCCGTCATGAGCATGACCGTTGGTTCCAAGACTGATATTAATAGAAATTGGAAGTTGTTCCTTTTTTGCATAATCCAGCAAGAACTGAATTGCATGTACCAGACGTGAAGAATCATAGAACGATTTCCTGCGATCCATGTCTTCCTTGGAAAGGGAGATCAAAACACCAACCAGTTCTGATTCAGGGCATACACCATGATTACCCGCCGCAATACTTGCCACGTGTGTTCCATGCGATCCAATCGAAATTTGTGATTGCTTTTCAATCATGTAGGCTGGCACATTCATTTTTTTGGATGCAGTCATCGCCCTGTTCATCTTATTGTTGGTAAAGACCGTTCCATATCCGTAAGGTGTATCCTTGGTTGGACTTCGAAAATCACCGCCTTGATCCCATATCATGCGAAAGCGAGTATTACCTTTTTTATCCAGAAATTCCGGATGCGAAAAATCAAAACCTCCGACATCAATGATGCCGATCAGTACTTTACTATTACTCTTAGCATTGGTCTGATAAGACTTTAGCAGTCTTTTGAAATCACCACCATTGGCGTAATTATTGGCAATCCGGTATTCCGGCATTTTAAGTGTACGACTGATCTCAACGGATAAGATAATGGGTTCGCCTGCCTCTGTCTTTTCTCTTGACAATTTATCCACCTCGCTCACAGGAAGTTGTGCTGATACCAGATTGCCCTTTCTTTCAATCTCTCCGGTAATTTTTTTTGCTTTCCGATCCGTGAGTTCGACAAATACATTGACCAAAATATCGTTTGAAGCCTCACCAAATTTTTTACGTTTCTTAGATTTTTCAGAAAATGAAGGAATGATCGACAGGTTGTGTTCCCGCAAATCGAGATTGAGGTTTTTTTTCTTTTTCGAAATGGCAAGATTGCCACGAAACTGAGCGCGAGCTTCGTTAACTTCCTGTGTGCAGTTAGCAAACATGCGAAGCGCAGCGTCTACGTTGGGAGATTTGATATGAGTCGAATTAGACTCAATTCTTTTTTTAGCCATAGGAGAACTTTTAGATGAAATCCGTAAATAACAACAAGGAAAACTCAATTGCTCCTCCGTAGATCAACATCAATTACAACAACACAAACTTTGGAAAAGCGAAAAATTACTCACATACAAATTCCAAGTTGGCTTATGATCAATGGATCAGATGGGGCGAGGAATTTGATAAACGAATATAAAGAAGACGGTTAAACAATTCAATACCTGAAAATCGTGATAAACGACATTGTTTGCATTTTATTGAAAAATTCAGGTAGTAAGTATAATAATTAACATTTTATTAATCTTTACTTATGTTGGTGACTTGTCTTACGCAAACCTGTCTCCTGTTTTTCGTTGATCAAATGCATTCAATAGGCATCAAAGTTAAGTGTTAACCAATTCGTGGACATTTACTAAGAAAAGCACGATCAAACTATCTTGAACATTCTATATAATTGAAAATATTTTCAAACGATCACCTAAACTTGTGTCGTTAATGAAATACAATTTTGCCACTTTACAAATTCTTTCTTCCTTTTTCTCGGGTAAATACCTTTTCAAAATTTAACAATCTAAACATGAGGTCATTACAACTTCAATTTTTACCTGACTTTTTTGGCAAAATATCACTCAAACTTAAATGATACAGGAACTTTTGGGCGATTTTACTTAGGTCTACCAATAACCGAGACATATATTATGTTAACCATCCCAGCGTGCCATTGCGCACATGCCTTTGCTACGCTGGTCTGTACGTTTTAGGCTTCGTATTGAAGTTCGGATTTGTTCCGCACATGCCATCGCACAGTTATATAATTTGACGTTATGTGTAAATAGCCGCTCAAGGCCGCGCTCATCCGGGCAGTGCACACCTCGTACTTGAGTGTCTATTTAAACGATAAAGATTGAGCAGGAAAGTTTTTCGCCCACGCGCATTTAATCCACCAACCGCGCCAAGCATAAGTAATGCAGGCCGCACATGCCTGGCTCAAGCCAAAGCCAGCATTACACATGCTTGATCCAACGCTCTAAGATCAATTCAATTGAGTTTCTATAAAGCTCACTGGATTAGTTCATTAAGTTCGCCATAGCTTACCAGAACTTCAAAGGTGTTCGCACCTTATTTTTCTTTTGTTCTTTTTGCCTTGATGCAAAAAGAACGAAAAAAATCAAGAGCCAAATATGCTTCCACGCTCTTGCCATCGCGCCACCCCGCATTTGGCTCAGGCCACCGCGCTCACTGAAACAAAAAAGCCCCTGATTTCTCAGAGGCCTTTTGTGTCTTCAGATTGGTTACGCTACCCGAAAGTAGGAGGCTTTACCAACCATAACAGTGCAAATCTACTAAAAATATATACATTTAAAAAATGGCGATGGACTACACCAAATTAGAGCATTATGTATCAAAGCCGCGGCTGGACAGATACTTGATAAGCTGTTCAAATTCTCAGGCTCGTGCAATCAATCTATCTGCTGAGAATATAAAGGTATCTCAAGCATTTTACCCGTTGATGAATTTATTTGAAACTTTTTTACGCAACAAGATCAATGATAATCTAACTACCCATTTTTCAGATGGCGCATGGATCATTAACCAAAAGACCGGTTTTATGAGTGACCCATCACTTGGGCCCAAGTATCGTATGAAAAAATGTGTAATAGACGCTGAATTTAATATTCGTGGTACAATTACTCCAGGCAAAATCGTGGCGGAACAAAGTCTAGGTTTTTGGACAAGTCTTTTTGAGCCAAGTCATTATTCATTAATAAGCGGAAGTGTTCTAGGATGTTTTCCTAACAAACCCACAACGGCAAATCGCAATACCATCTCAAGTTACCTGAAACGGATTCGAGAATTTAGAAACCGCATATACCATAACGAAGCAATATGCTTCAACAATATCACTATCGACTTCACTCATGTCAGTGCCATTAAATCAGACATCTATACATTACTCGATTGGATGGATGCTGATCTCAAACCGTACGTGCAGCAGTTTGATAATATTAGTGCTGCCATAGTTCAAGCTCAAGCAGTTTAGCCTTACTCCCGATCATACTTAAACATAACACAAAGTTACGGGCGTGCGGAATAGAAAGCCGCAAGGGTTCGCTACGCCTGCTCGTAAAAAAATCTCCACCCTCCCCTCCTGCCAACCCACATGCCTTGGGTAGTATTTTTTTACGGCAGCCCTTGCACCTTTCTATCCGGTCCCGTGTGGCTGCATTATGTTTAAATATATCATTCGTGTCCGCATCGGTGGCTGGTGGCTATCGCTCGGTTTTCGGTTTGGCGTTAGGCCATTCCTGTTTGCTTTCCGTCCCTCTGGCATCAAAGAGGTTTTCCTCAGGTTCTTGTGGCTTGAGTGTTCCATTTCAGAGCTCCCTTTTTAGGGGGCTTTTTTTTAGCATTTTTTAAAATGCAGTATAAGTGTAGATAGAAAGTATTACCATTTTATAAAAATGTAGTAGATTTAACTTCGAAAAAAAATACATTCTGAATATGGCTAACGACACAAACACTGACGTATTAATGACAATTGTGAATGCCCTAAAGGATTTGGATGCTGATGCGCAAAAGAGAACATTAACGGCAGCTATGGCTTTCTTAGATATTCAACTCCCCGTATCAAGGTCTACAAATTCCGGACGCACTTTTGAACCTCAACCGAATGAAATCACTAATGTTTCATTCACGGAAAATAGATCAATATCTCCAAAGGAATTTTTACGTGATAAATCTCCAGTTACAGACCTTGAGCGCATAGCTTGCCTTGCTTATTACCTGACTCATTATAGAAGTGCACCTCATTTCAAGACGGTTGATTTAAGTACTTTAAATACTGAGGCGGCTCAACCTAAATTTTCTAATGCAACGCTTGCTGCGAATAATGCTTTAACGGCTGGGCTTTTAGTACAAGCTGGAAAGGGTAATAAGCAGCTGAGTTCAGCGGGGGAAACTTTTGTTCAACTACTTCCCGATCGTGAGGAAGCTAAAGCAAGTTTGAAGAGTGTCCGAAAGAGAAGGGCAAAAAGAGTTAAGGGCTCAAAAGCGGAATAAGTAATGACCACAAACGAACGTCATAGAGCGGTAAGGCTAACACTTTACAATCATAAAGGTGGAGTTGGAAAAACCACGCTAATTATCAATATAGCAGCGGCTCTAGCCTCCCTTGGTAAGCGCGTATTACTAGTCGATACAGATCCTCAATGTAACTTGACATCCTACTTGGTTGAATCAGAAGTAGTAGATGAATGGTTGGAGAAATCCGATTCCTCACAGGGTGTTACAATTTGGTCAGCCTTAAAACCATTTATGGAATCAACCGGACCTCTGAGAACACCAAAAGTCTTTGAGCGTTTAAATAATGTTTTCTTATTGCCGGGTGATATACGGCTATCGGAGTTTGAAGAAGACCTAAGTCAAATTTGGGTCGAATGCCTCCAAAGAAAAGTCCATGGATTCAAGGGAGCTTCTGCGATTAGTGAACTTGTGAATAACATTGTCCACAATGAGAACATTGATTATGTCTTTTATGACGTTGGACCAAACATAGGTCCACTTAATCGAATAGTGCTTTTGGACTGTGATTATTTCATAGTACCAGCTGCATGTGACCTTTTCTCAATAAGGGCACTTAAAACGCTAGGAAAGTCTCTTAGCGGTTGGATTTCAGAATGGAGAATAATCAGCCAGATAGCACCAGACAATACGTTGTTGCTTCCAGGTAAGCCCAAATTTCTAGGCTACCTGCTTCAGAGATTTAGAATGTATGGAGGCAAAATAACAAATGAATTTTCATCTTATGCTTCAAAACTTGAAAAGGCTGCTCACTCTGACATTGCGGTAGTCCTGCGAAAAATAGACTCTTCATTGGCAAGAGTATCTGTCAGCCAAAATAAATTGGGACAGGTTAAGGACTTTAGCGGACTAGTCCCCAAGTCGCAGTTGCAAGGCAAACCTTTCTTTATGGTGAAGGGGGGAAATGCCTTGATGAAAGCTGATGCGAGAAAAGAATCCATATCGATTGCAAAAAATATTATTGCGGCAACTGCTCTTTGAATTTAAGGTTCATGACTATTCAACTTGAAAAAGAAGTCCTAGATAAAATTGACAAGCTTGTTGAAGGTTTCATCAAGCAGGAAGGTTTATTTTCTAGGACTCTTGATAATTTACAAAGATTGATAAGATCTGAAGATCTGAAACCATTCGTTCATACAATAAAAGGCCGACTCAAGGAACCTGAACATTTAAGGCATAAATTAATTCGGAAGGCAACGAAAGCAATTAATGAAGGACAGGAGTTTGATATAACACAAGATAATCTCTCGATTAAAGTCAATGATTTAGTGGGCGTAAGAATCATTCATCTTCACACACGTCAGTTTGAAAAAATAAACCTTCACCTAAAAAAATTACTTAAAGAGGATAATTGGGAAATAGTTGAAGGTCCAACTGCTAAAACTTGGGATGACGAATCAAGAAGGTACTTCACTTCAATTGAAGGAGTCAGTTATGAGGATAATCCAAACATGTACACAAGTGTTCATTACGATGTTAGAGTAAATTCAAAATACACCTGTGAAATACAGGTTAGAACTTTAATGGAAGAAGTCTGGGGAGAGGTAGATCATACTATAAATTACCCAGACCCAACGGAAAGTTTCTCTTGTAGGGAACAAATCAAGGCTTTAGCAAGAGCTACATCTAGTTGCAGTAGATTGGTCGATTCTATTTTTTCGACACACGATTTTGAATTGTCGTTAAAGCCAACGCCTACCTCAAAGAAAGAAGCCGTTAAAAGAGTTGCAAAAAAGTCAACGAAAAAAGTATCCGCAGTTAAATCTGCTAAAAAGAAAAAATAGTAATTCACTTCCGGTTTTAGCCTGCAAATGATTATGATAAAAAATGACTGGGTGAATGTGTTTAAAATACTAGAGCAATGCCTCTCGGATTTTAATGACGCATACCCTAAGTATCAGAATGGAAAAAACAAGCAGATTAGAAAAAGCGCAGAAAGCAACGTCAAAAGCTCTATTAGCTTGGCAAGATTGCATGTTGAGAAGAACCCTGAAGTATTAGGGCTTATATCAAATAGCAGGTTTGGTCACATTTATGCGTATGATGAATTTTGGGAAACAAGATATTTTGGACGTGATATGTATGAATTTTTAATCATTATGAAGGAACATATAAATTCACTGTAGTGACGATGCATCTAATTTTTCTGTGCATCCCCGCCCAAGCATCACCACACATTGTGCAGGCCGCACATGCCCGCGCTAAAACCAAAGCCTACCCAAAGAGTGTCGCTGCCCCAGTCCGTTGATGAATGTTGAAGATTGAGTTAGTGAAAGCCCGCGCTAAAAACTTTCTATGAAGATTTTGGTAAGCCCGGATTCCTAAGCTATGTTAACATAACGCTCGCCATTATATAACTCTTTCCTTTGCATCTTCCTGACGCTCAGTTATATAATACAGGCTATTATTTACCCGCTTATTATTCGCATGTGGTATTTGCCGGCATTATTTTATTGATTGGTTTTTTTTAAATTCATCCCACATGGGGTTTGCGCTGGCGGAAAGTGCATCGCCTGTTTGGCAAAGTTTATGTTGGCGGGATTTTATTCTTCGCAGCTCCAGGAGGTCTGATTATGAGTTTCTTCATTAACCGTGGACCGTGGGTACTCACCAGTTTTATATTGCAATGCAGCATGTGGTTTATCTGCACCTGGCTTGCTTACATTCGAATACGACATGGCGATATTCAAGCTCACCGGCAATGGGTGCTTCGAAGTTTTTCATTGACGCTAGCGGCCATTACGTTGCGTGATTACGTTTTTTTAAGTTCATGGTCTTTTGATTTGAATCAGCCAACTGCGTATGCCATGATTGCCTGGCTGAGTTGGGTTCCTAATCTTTTACTTTGCGAGTACTATTTGAGTGTGAATAAGAAGCGGGTGAATGTAAAGGGTATGTAGCGAAAGTGAAAAGTATACTTTCATTGAAAAATTTTACTTTGTAAGTCTGAAGATTTACATCATGAAAAAGTCCAAGTCTCACCCTGCACTAGCCAACACGCAAGACTTGAACCAGTCATCACAACTTAAAAACTTAATGAGAAGACTTAGACCAGACGGGTTTACATCGTGTGAAGTTTCTTAAAAGCGAACGCATGAACAGCCCTCCTATTTATACACAACATCTGTTAGTCACTTCCATATCTCGTTCGTCTGCATTTCATTGTATGGGGATTGCTTCACTCCTTCGCACATTCTACGCATCAGTTCGCAAACGCGGGACTACGCTTTACCAATACTTAACCACATCGAACAAATCTTTCCATTCGGGATTGAATTGGTTTATTAACTGCGTCTTCTTTTTTCTGGATCCTGCTTTCAATTGATTCTCACGGAACTTCGCTTCTTCGATAGTTGGAAAAGTTTCATAATACACAAGCTTGTTTAGATTATAGCGTGCCGTAAAGCTTTTAGGAAATACTTTCTTCCGATCTTCAACGATTCTTGAATAGAGATCAGCAGTTACTCCAATATAAAGTGTGGTATGATGTGAATTGGTAACAATATAAATACAACCTCCTTTTTCCATTTTTAGATAACGGTTAATTTGATTATCAAATATAAAAAGAACTAGCTCGTGTTTGCGAGGAAGCTTTCAACGTCTCGTTGAAAATGCTGACGTGGCAATTGTCTCATCCCATCATACATCTAACGCTTCAGTTCGCAAACGCGGACATATTCGTAGATGCGCGAAAATTCATTTTACCAATACTTAATCACATCGAACAAGACTTTCCATTCAGGATTGAATTGATTTATTGACTGCATCTTTTTTGTTCTTGAGCCCGTCTTCAATTGATTATTACTGAACTTCGCTTCTTCGATCGTTTGGAAAGTCTCATAGTAGACAAGCTTATTTAGATTATCGCGTGCTGTAAAACTTTCGGGAAATACTTTCTCCCGATGTTCTGCAATTCTGGAGTAGACGTCAGCGGTTAGGCCAATGTATAGTGTGGTATGGTGCGAATTGGTAACAATATTAAAACCTCCCTTTTCCAATTTTCGGAGAACGGTTAATTTAATAATCAAATATAATAAGAACTAGCTCGCGTAGAATTTCAGCCCGTTGCACTACGTTATAAAATTGTAACACTCCTATAGTGGATCACTACGAAAACAATAAGGTACTAATATATAAAAGGCCCGCAATATTTATTTGCAGGCCTTTTTAAATCACTACGTGAAAATAGTTAACGCATCAAGGTTGGACTTTAATGGCTATCCTGATAAATTTATTAGACTCGTTGCCTTCCATAGCTTCAAGCACTTTGATCATACCTTTTTTACCATACTGATCCACAAATTCAACTATATCTCCAGTCACTAAGCTTTTTACAAAAGTTTCGCTGGGCGTGGTGATGAAATCAAGTTCCGAGGACATGGTAATAGCATCGAACTCCACTCCTGTCTTGGTTGAATTTTTAAAATACACTAGGTTCTTTGTCTCCGTCAGAGCATCCAAAGAAGGTATTGCTACTGCCGGATAGGATGAGGTAGCATGGAGTGCCGGACCACCATCCGCAAGATTAATGTAGCCGAAATCCCAAAAGGTAATGTACTCTTCACCTTGCTCAATCGTATACACTCTTCCATCTAACAACGATACGAACGTCATTGAATTAGCATCGGCTGTGGGAGTAAAAAGTTTAACGTTTTCAAACTTTTTAACAGATGCTGTTGGATTCGATGATGTTCCTGACTTTAAGGTAATGGTGCCCGGTGTTCCAATCAGGCGTTGAGTTTCATCACGGAAGTCGCCATTACCACTGGTTACCCAAAATTTATAAACCACCGTTCCGTCAGTACCCAACCCAGATGGCACAGGCAATGTGAACTGAAATTCAAAATCCTTGTCATTCTTTCCGGTTAAGTCAACAGAACCGTCTCCTTTTAAATCAACACTCTCTGTCGGAGCGAACTTCGTTTCACCCTGACCTTTAATATTTTGGGTGATGTAAAGACGCTTCATTGATGTGGTAGCTTTAAAACTGACCTTCGCCTCTATCTCGCTTTGAGTGATTGCGTTTACATTAACCACCACATCCGGATTGGCAGGTCCGTCTTCGTTCACTTCCAACACGGCATCAAATTGTGCGTTTGGATCTACCATTATTTCATCGTTGGTATCGCAGCTGAAAACAAACAGCGATCCCATCGCGATTAAAAATGGTGATGCGTAATTTCTAAAATGTTTCATTTTAATTTTGGCTTAATTATTTAATTGTTGTCGATTCGAATACACATGGGTGTCAAAACCATGCCACAACACTTTAATTTTGCCAACGAAGGGAGAGTTCTGAGTTAAATAAAATTCTTATAATAGATAAGTCAGTCTCAATCGAATGCTATCGTATGCAGCCTCATTCAGATCATCATAAAATCTAATTCATTGCAGTTACATATTTATAAAGCCGATGAGCCAAAAAATGAGTATGGAATTATTTGCCCAATTCTTCAGAACTTGGGATAGGTGTGGTTGTTTTTCTACGCGCTCTGAAAATTAAACGGTAATTATAAACTTCAGCTAAAATGGCCATAACACGGAATCGACTGACTTACCAACAACTTGTATTGAAAATTCAGTGGCAACCATTTTCTCAGTAGAAAGCGTTCCGTTGAGGCTTCCTAAAGTTTCAATAGACTGTGCTTCAGAAACCAACGCCAATGAACAGATGATGGCCGTTACTATTCCCGCCACAATCATGATCAGGCGAACGCGCTCGCGTGTCTGGTTGATTTTTTGATTTGCGGTATGGATGTCGAGAGTTTTCATAGCCTTGCTGATTATAATATAAATAACGCTGTAGGCATTGATACTGGCCATCACTAAAAGGCTGACTTCAGCCACCTGTAGGTGAACAACAGCAGGCAGGCGGTGAGCTTGTTCCAGTGGCTAGTAATCGGTAGCCGGTAATCGGTAAGGCACCCCGATGATTTACTTTTTTCCAATTAAGGTAAACTCTGCCATTACCTTTCCGGCATCGAAGTTAGTATAGAGTAACTTTACCAGACTTCTATTATCCATTTCCAAAGCAATGTCAAATGCGTCTTGAAATTTATCCGGCTCATAATATATAAGGGTCATGAAGTTGTAGGGTATTGGGAAAGTTCAGAACCAGCTAAGAAAGGTTATTATCTTGAAGTAAGAGATGATAACGATAAAGCTTCAAGGGTATGGGTAAATAAAAAGGGTGAATGGTTTCCTGCTTTTCCAAAAGGCCAACCAACAGCCGAATGAATAGGAATTAGTTTCGTCCACCTATAATTAGATAGAATTCAAAATTGCTATTAACACATTTGATCAAGAGATTCTGATGAAAGTCAGAATCTTTTTTGCTCTGTCAGCTAAAAAATGAGTTATGGTCATCGTGTAGGATGACTACGTGCTAAGACTTAACGCAGTGTCATAGCAACACAGTGATGATTGCTTACGGTATGAATATTTTTTGAAGTGCTGCCTTTGCTTCGGAAATTGTGTTTGGTTTTGGAACGTAAGCCAACACACCAAGTTCGATACAGAATTCCTGATCTAGGCGATTTCTACTAGTCGTGTATATTACTACGGGAATATTTTTAAATCGCGCATCTCTCTTGATTGCTTTCAAACATATTTTCCCATCCATTGCTGGCATGTTGATATCCAGAAAAATGTAATCCGGAAGCAGTACGCAATCATCAAGAAATTTTAAAACCTCGACACCATTAATCACATTAACACATTCAACTCGTGGTTGTATGAATTCAAGCACTTCGAGAAACAAGGAATAATCCTCTATGTCGTCTTCTGCATATAAAACTAGCATGGTAGTAAGCCGGGTATTTTATTGAAAATAGCATAATGATCCGGGCGTTGAATAGAAAAGGAATCACTAGTCGTACGCCTTCTCATTTTCCTGCAGGGCTTCTTCTTTAGAAAGTGCATGGTGCTCCGAGACCCATGAAATCGCCTTATCCAATTCATCAATATCAAAAAGCCTGAATTCGCCTGGTATTTCTTTACTGAATGTTTCAAAAAACTTCCCTATTTCCTTTGTGTTTGAAACTAACGCCATGCGGTTCAATTTGCTAAACTGATTAAGGCGAATCAACGCATCCTTTGTCCATGCACCAATGGCAAAATTCTTTATGGGATGTTCTACCACCAGTAAATAGTTCAGCTTATCAATACGTTTTATTAATTCTGCTATGGAAGGCAGAACGATTAAATCGAAATCATCTTTCGTTGTATCGCTTACTAACCTAAACCCCACCATTGTGTTTGGTGCGTTTTTTAGTTCCTCTATCATAGTTTCAAGAATTTGATTGCATTACTAAATAACTACCTAAAGCCATCGCCTTACGGATTATACAATGACACTCGTTACAATGATTGCAAATTTCTGTAAGGTGTTAGGCATTAACTGATTCAAAAAAAAATGAATCACTTCACCATAAGAATATAAATAACATGCCAGATCTATCTAAGCCTCCCGGGTTGAATTAATGTTCATAAAGTTGATTAGTGAGAAATACAGTGTGGAATATTTCTGATTTACGGGTATTTTTATAACCGATAGAAGAAGACTTGGGTAGTGGCAAATTTTCTATTTCAACCTCTCTAAATAAGCCATAGCCATGTCGAAGAATGCCATACCACGCCATTCATACTTATCTAAATCATAGTGTTTCTTTAACTACCCATCATTACAGAACTGCCGAATAAGAGCTACATCTTTCGCTTATCTATGTCGTTATTTAAAGGTTCAGTGCATGATTGGACCGATGGCATGAATTTGTCTCATACATAATAGATAAAATAGAATCGAGACAAAATGAAAAAAGTATTACTGTCAATATTATTAATGGCCCTGATGTTTGGCGCATACGCGCAAAGCTCGGAGAGAAAATGGAATTTGGGTTTGTTGGGTGGCACAACTCAATACAATGGCGATCTTGGTAATCGGTTCCTGGCCTTCGATCGAAACACACTCGATAAAACATATACATACGGTGTGAGCTTAACTCGTTATTTAAATTCATCCTTTGATTTTGGTGTGTTAGGCACCTATGGCACATGGGGATATTTCGGTGATGACAGCCCGGGCTTTAAAGCAGAAATGTTAAACTTTGATGCTACTTTAAAATACAAATTCTATAATGGGTACATGTTGAAAGAAACAAGTCTGTTTCAACCCTACATTCTTGCTGGAATTGGTGTCGCACGTTTTCAAGGATCACAAACGGTAGATGATATGGACTATCCATTAGTGGCGGGCGCAGGTTTAAACATTCGCCTCAATGGTGTAATCGGTTTAGGCTATCAGGCTACCTATGGCTATCTTCTTAAAAGCGATAAGTTTGATTTGCAACCTGAGAATGATGTGAACGATGCATTTCTCATGCATACCATCAGTTTGAATTTTAATCTTGGTAAAGCAGCCGATGCCGATGGTGATGGTGTAAGCGATAAAAAAGATAAATGCCCCGATACGTCATTGAGTGCAAAAGTAAACAAGACTGGTTGTCCTTTAGATATGGACGAAGATGGAGTGGCTGATTACATTGACGCATGTCCTAATGAATTTGGTACTGTAAACGGTTGCCCGGATAATGATAAAGACGGAGTTGCCAATACCAGTGATCAGTGTCCGGATGTTGCCGGAGTAGCATCATTAGGGGGTTGCCCGGATGCCGATGGTGATGGCATTATCGATAGCAAAGATGAGTGTGCCAATGTGAAGGGTATTCTAGCTTTCGCTGGATGTCCGGATACCGATGGCGATGGAGTTAAAGACAGTGAAGATACATGTCCGGATGTTAAAGGAGTAAAAGCATTTAGCGGTTGTCCAGATGCGGATGATGATAACATACCCGACTCAAAAGACGTGTGTCCAAATGTAAAAGGACCAGAGTCAACAAATGGTTGTCCTGATACAGACATGGATGGCGTACATGATGGTGTTGACAAATGCCCGACCACTTCAGGTGTCATCTCAAACGAAGGATGTCCGGCAGTAAAAAAGGAAGTGGAGTTGTTATTCAAGAAAGCGCTTCAGGGAATTAAATTTCAAACCGGTAAGGCCACTATCATTGCTACTTCGTTTCCAATTTTAAATTCCGTTGCCAAAGTGATGGCGGAAAATCCATCATACAAACTTTCCATTGGCGGACACACCGACAATGTTGGAAGTGATGCCGCGAATATGACACTTTCACAAAATCGTGCAGAGGCTGTTGGTGCTTATCTTATTGGAAAAGGAGTAAGTCCACTTCGAATCTCTTCAACAGGTTATGGCGCTACCAAACCGGTAGACGATAATAAAACCACTGCTGGCCGGACACGCAACAGACGCGTGGAACTCAATGTTGAATTCATTGAAAAAGTTGAAGTTCCCAAATAGAAAACATAAACGCATAACATTAGCAAAGACTTGCACCCCATCAGGTGCAAGTCTTTTGTTTTAAATGAGATGAGGTAGAACAATTGTTGTTAAGGCAGAGTCTATACTGAGGACAATTGTCGTCAGATGTAGATAAACAGCCTTGATTCACATCACATCCTTAGCATCCTGACGTGAAGAGGAAGCCTAATGCTGGCATGAAAATTCTTTGAGCATGATTAAATGTATAATCCTATGGAAGAGCCGAACAAGTTACCCGGAAAAAAAACACCACAAGTCGAGGACTCTAAAACAAAAAAATCTTCTCCTTCTGCACCCACAATTGAAACACCCGTTCCTCCACAGGTTATGGATCCTTCTGCTCTGCCCGATATAGAAAGGAATAAACCTACTCCATCTCCAGACAAGCGCAAAGAAAAGCCATCCAGGACAGCACGCAAAGCTTGATAACTGAAACGTATCTTAGAAAGAATTCCTTTACTGCCTGCCTGCACATAAAGAACTATCTATTCAAATCAAACACAGATGCAAAAGCAATCCAAATCGAAGCCAGTAAGAAAAAAACAAACGCAGGCACGCCCCGGTCTTGAAAGTAAGATGAAGCCCGTGCCGCTTTCGAAACTTCCGGAATCCAGGAAAGGAAAATTGGAAGGCAAAGTTGCTCTCATCACGGGTGGTGATAGTGGTATTGGAAAAGCTATAGCCATACTGTTTGCACAAGAAGGTGCCAACATCGTAATCAGCTACTTGAATGAACACAGCGATGCTCGGCAAACTCAGCGGGAAGTAGAAAAGTATTGTCAATGCCTGATCGTGCCAGGAGACTTAAGCAAAGAAAAGCACTGTAAAGAGCTGGTAAAAAAAACGATTAAGCGTTTTCACAGACTGGACATCGTAATTAACAACGCAGCACTGCATTTTGAAAGCCGTAGATTAGAAGAGCTTTCATCTCGCCAGTTATTGACCACATTTGCTACCAATGTCTATCCTTATTTTTGGGTTAGTCAGGCTGCGCTTCCCTTTATGAAAAAAGGAAGTAGCATTATTAATACCGCATCCGTCACGGCTTATCGCGGAAGTGATTCTCTAATCGACTATGCCGCTACAAAAGGTGCCATTGTTACGTTTACCAGAAGTCTGTCCTCCAATCTTGCCAAAAAAGGAATTCGTGTTAACGGTGTGGCTCCTGGCCCCATCTGGACACCACTGATTGCTTCTTCTTTTTCGGCAAAAAAGATCTCCATGTTTGGAAGTGATGTGCCCATGGGGCGAGCCGGTGAACCTGCAGAAGTAGCACCCTGCTATCTGTTTCTTGCTAGTGCCGATTCAGCATACATGACGGGTCAGTTCCTGCATCCCAATGGAGGCGAAATTGTTAATGGATAACGGCATGCTTTATTTCCTCACAAAAACGTTCTGGCAAAATCCGTGGTTGGTAGCAGCCTTCCTGGCAACATTGTTAGCAATCATTTTTATACGGTATGTAATGGTGGCTTATCTGTATAATTACATTTTGAAGGCGATCACAAAAAGCACCGATAACATCTACAAGAACAAAGCATCTCAGATCAAAAAGGAATTAAGATGGTCCTTTCTATCCTCTGTGGTGTTCTGTATGTATGGTGGATTTTCATTTTGGGCTTATCAACACGGGTTAACTAAAGTGTATGATGAGGTTTCCGCCTACCCCTTGTGGTATTTATTCTTGAGCACCTTTATTCTATTGCTGTTGTATGAAACCTACTACTATTGGCTTCATCGATGGATGCACCTTCCTTCCGTTTATAAGATCGTACATAAAGTGCACCACCAAAGCATGGATTCAACGGTGTTTACTTCCTTTTCTTTTCACCCGTTAGAAGCCATTCTTCAATCCATATTTTTCCCAATCATCATCTTTTTGATTCCTTTTCATTACGTGGTGTTAATTATTGTGCTAATGCTGATGACACTTTCTGCTGTTGTCAATCACAGCGGTACAGAAATCTTTCACAATCATTTTATTCTAAAATACTTTATTGGTTCGTCTCATCATCACCTTCATCATACACAGTTTAAAACGAATTTTGGTTTGTACTTTACCTGGTGGGACAAATGGATGAAAACAGAAGCGAAAGCCACACTTCCAAAATGAAGTCTAAGCGGAATACCTATTTTGAGTTCTATGAAAATTAAATACAATTTAGCAGTTACAATACGGACTTACAGACCGATAGCGAATTAACCATCACCAATATTGTACGTAAGCCTACTGCTGATTACAACCGCATTGATGTAATGTGAATGGAAGACGAGTCATCATCGGAGCATTGTGTTAAAAAGCAAAATGATACTGCAATCAGGTAATAGCGTTAGACTTTCGATTTTGACGGCATGGAGGAAACAATGAAACGGTTGTGAATGGGATGGATAAACAAATTAAGTAAACTAATTTAAGAGAGCCCTGTCGGTCTCAAATGTATTCAATCTTAATGTATCAATCAATCTCAATGCTTCACGGTAAGGTGTGCTGAAAAGAAAATCATCAGAGTCTTCTTGCCAGTAATTCCGATGGGGACGAACCACCATTTTAAATCCGGACACTGGAGAGATTTTTTTGAAGTAGAAATATTACTTCCCCGCAGATCAGTTTGCGTTTTAATCCGGGAAATCTGCGTGCCTTTAAATCTGTGACATCTGCGGGAAAACATTTTGGTCTGGCGCAGGCAGAAGTTCGCTAAGCGGACAAGCTCTAAGCCGCACTTCTATTTCTCAATCAACCCGATATTTTTTGAATGTTGAATTGCTTCATCGGTGTGTTTAAAAAGGCATGTCGGAATGTTTTTATTTTGAATGGATGCCATCCATTGCTGTGTTGATCCTTCTTTGCTCGCCCTAATGTTTCGTAAATAGATGGCCACAATTCTTTCCGGATATTTATTGGCGATACTCGCATAGATTTCCGGATCGCTTTGCGAATTATCGCCCAGTAAAACAAATCGTTGTTTGGGATATACGTGCAGGATGCGCACAACCTTTACCAACTTACCTTGGTGTTTTGTTTTGCCAAGTTTTAATAGCTGATGCCATTTTTTAATTTCATTCAACAGAAATATCCCTTTGGGCAATTCATTGTGCTTAAAAAATTCGTTGAGGTAATCGTATAAATTCCATTCGCTGCTCGATACATAGAAAAACGGATTCGGAACAGCCGGTTCAGTATGTGCATCGGAAAGCAATTGATAGTACTTCACCACATCGGCAAAGGTTTTTCTGCTGCGTGGATTGGAAGTGAACAGTACGCGCAATTTTTTTCCCGTGGTGGCAGAGTGGGAGACCAATACCGTGTCATCGATATCGGATATAAATCCATATTGAGTTGAATGCGGCACAAATACCTTCCCGTTACTACTCACTTTTATTTGATTTTGTTCATCGCGTAAATGAATGGTGAGGCCATGCCACCCTGCTGTCACTGTTGAATCCGAGTGCCACTCAAACTTAAAAAATCCATCTGCTTCCGATATTGTTTCGAATGTTTGATCTTTCCATTGCATTTGTAGTCGCGCGCCTGCTAAGGGCGTAACAAAAAACAATTTAATGAGATGAAGAATGTTGTATACAACATTCTTGGTGTAGCGTGGGCTTACTTCTGGTTTAGCCGCCAGCACATGTCCATAGATCACAAGACTTTCTTTGTGGCCATAGCCATGGTACACCTTTATGGTAGCAACAGAATCACTCATCTACTTTGTCGGATTGCCTTTGGCACGTAATTTACTAAACCTCCTTGTAGTTATCGCACCATATCGAATTGAAACATAAAGCATGAGATTACTTTTTATTGTCAATTCAGGTTCTGGTAGCCGCACAAACGATTGGCCCGCTGTCATTGCGGAATATTTCCAAATGTCAGACCATGTTATTGAATTGTATCATTTACCCCGTAAAGTCAGCGGACATAACATTGATCAACGGATTGTAGAATTTTCACCTCAAAGAGTAATCGCGGTCGGGGGTGATGGCACCATCAAGTTAGTGGCGGAATGTTTAATGAAGAAAGATATTCCGTTAGGCATTTTACCTGCAGGCTCTGCCAATGGACTTTCAAAAGAATTGGGCATCAGCAACGATCCGTTAAAGGCTTTGGATGTCATCGTGAATGGATCCATAAAAGAAATTCACCTCGTCCGAATCAACAATGAATACTGCATTCACTTAAGTGATATCGGGCTCAATGCCTATGCCATGAAAAAGTTTAAGATGCTTTCCGATCGCGGCATGTGGGGATATCTGAAAGCTTCCATCAAAGCCTTGCAAAAGAATCCATTAATGGAGGTCGAATTGAACATCAAAAAAAGAATGACAAAGATCAATGCGGTGATGATCGTTGTTGCCAACGCAACACAGTACGGCACTGGCGCATTGATTAACCCGATAGGTACATTGGAAGATGACTTGTTTGAAGTGATTGTGATCAAGAAAGTTTCCTTCCGCGAGATTTTTAAAATGATTTTCTTTCATGCTCCGTTTAATCCTGATAAAACGGAAATCTTTCAGACCAGTGCATTAGTGATGCGTTGCCGCAAAAAAGTACATTTTCAAATCGATGGCGAATATATTGGAATGGTAAACGAAGTGAAGGCTACCCTCCTGCCTCACGCCATCAAAATAATTGTTCCTTTGAAATAGCATAGTTCGCGTTTGCAAGGAAGGTTTCCGCATTAAAGTTTATATTCCTGAAATTCAATCATGAGCATTCTAAAAAATACAGAAGTAGAACTTTCAGATCTTGTAAGAGATTGCAACTTGATTTTAGAAGTAGAGTATAGAGAGCCCTTTGTGGAAGAAATTGCAATTAAAAGTATGGATACGAAAGTGTCTGCACCTCCGTTTAAAAAGCAGGGCTTTGTTTTTACCGTAACCAATGTTTTGAAAAATACAGACAACATCAATATTCCGCAAGCCATCCGCGTTCCGAAAGAGGACTGGCGGAGATCGCTCAGTCAGCATAAAGCGCTTTATACTGGCGCACCCAACAAATCGTATGGAGTGAAGCAATACAAAAGTGAAGTGAAGTCGATGCGGAATGCCACTATCCTTTTTTTGCATCATTTTCTGAATTCATTTGAACTGGAAGGCAAGAACACGTTTGAATCAGTTGAGGCACGTGATAAAATCGTGATGCTCATCAAAGCAAAGTAGAATGTTTTGAGCGGGTGAGAAGCTTGCGATTGTAATTATTCCTGAAATAAAATCCATCCCTCTAGCATACTTTTCCGAAGCATGAGGATTGAATTAGTACTCTTCTTGCCTAAATTTCTTCTCAACACAGAATCTGTAAGTAATCAGAGGTGCCAGGGGTAGTCGATCAATACTGCAAGCTACACCTATCCACGCGGCATAATTTCCTCGTGGAAAATTTTTCTTTTCTGTAGTAGAAATTCACCATCACAGAGTGATGGTTATTAAAAGAACGCTAGATTGGTGCGTCAGTCGCGTATGTGATTTACGGCACAAATATTTAGATGGTGGTTTGCATTATGTAAAACTTTAATTAACACTACCATGAAAAAAATAACAAAATATTTCTGCTGCTTTATGTTAGCAGCACTGTTGGCAAACGTAACGTTTGCCCAAACCTCGGGTTCTCAAAAGGATCAACCTCATCCAAGAATATTGGAAGACAAATCGGTGAGTGAACGTCTTCAAAAAGACTGGAAGAAAAGAAATTCAACCATTCAAACTCAACCCGTGCAATGGTTTGAGTTAGGAGAAGGATTTTTTGGAACCTATGAAAATAACGACAGCAAGTTCCAGGCGCTTTATGATCAGGATGGAAATTATATTCAGACGTATAAAAAATCAGATTGGAACAATGCCACGGCATCTGCAAAAGCTGCTTACGATATCAGCATGTATAAAAATCAGCCTGTACTTAGTTACTGGGAGGTTTATGATGCGGATAAAAGAGGATATTATCTGGAACTTAATGATCACGGAAAGATTTCGCATGTGTGGTTAAATGATGCTGGTGAGTTCTCTACTACTGTTCCGAAGACAAAACCAAAATCATAGCGGCCCACATTAAGTGTTGTGAAAATCGTTAACACATCATTTATATGTCGAAGTTTTTTAATCTACATCCGAGTCCTCTTACGAGTGATTCTGATGTGGGTTAAATTTTCTGTTTCAAGATTATTAGACACTCGGTTTCTCTTTTGTAATTTTTATAGCCTGGCCGTGCGTTAAATGTCTTATAACACAGACAAGTATTCATAAATGGGCCTTTACGCTCCACATCACCTGTCAGCGCGAATCACAGTTGAAGAGAAATGGATTTCAGTAAACCAGATGCGATGCGATTAATACTCATTACTCAATCGTATTTTAAGGGTCAGAAAAAGTAACAACCAAAGTAAGCAAAAAAATAGTGATGAGTTGGTTGAAGCTAAACGCGCAATTTACACTGGGGAGGCTGAATATCTTGCAAGGATATGGAACAGTTATGACGCTTTCAAAATGTATCCTACACCCCTTATATTTTCTATTCTCAGTTGGTTATCTGGTTTTAGATATTTACGCAATTTGGAAACAAATACGTCCATGCTGCGGGCCACAAAAAAGCCATCGTCTTCCCAAATGGATTTAAGAAAGACTTCGCGCTCAATAAGTTTTCCATTGTGTCTGAAAAACATCTGAAGTAGCTTACATTCTTTATGTGTAAGGCGAGTTATTATTCCGTTTGCGTTCAGAAGTAAATTATGAACGTCCAGTGTTGAATTGCTGATCTTCAACACCGACATCTTCGTGGAAGATGAGTCTTCATTTGTTCTTCTCAGTATGGCTTCAATCCTGTATTTAAATTCTTCTATACTAAATGGCTTGCATACATAGTCATCAGCTCCAGCTTGAAATCCGCGGATGCGGTCTTCGGTCTGGCTTTTTGCTGTCAGAAATACAATGGGCACCTGCTGATTATATTTTCTAATCTCATTGGCCAACGTAAAACCATCTTTTTCCGGAAGCATGATATCGAGAATGCAAAGATCAAAGTTATGGCTATGAAATGCGGTCAACCCCTTTTCTCCGGTGGGATATAAATTCACTTTCCATCCATAGGCATCGAGTGAATCCTTAATCAGAAATCCAAGACTCTCATCGTCTTCCACCAGCATAATTTCGCGTTGTTTCATAACTTGGGTAGCATAATTCGTACTTCTGTTCCTTGATTGAGCTCACTTAATAAATCAATATGGCCTTTGTGCGAACGTATCACTTGTTTCACAAAATTCAATCCTAGTCCAAATCCTTTTACACTATGAATATTTCCCGAAGGCACCCTGAAAAATTTCTCAAACACTTTCTTTGCCATGGAAGCTGAAATACCGATTCCGTTGTCAATTACCTGGATCTCAATTCCATGAACCAGGTCTTTCGTACGGACAATAATTTTTGGATCTTGTGCTGAGTATTTTTCAGCATTGTCAATCAAGTTGGAAATAGCCTGTGACAGTAACTCACGATCGCCCAATATTGTTGGATCGCTTGCGTTAAAGTCAATCTGAATTACTCCATTTCTTTGTTTCAATTTGAAGTGAAATGTTTCTGCGCAATCCAGAATCAGTTGATGCAGATCAAGGTAAGCCAGCGCTGGGCGTCTAAGCTGGTCAACCGATGCGCCTAATAATACCTGATCAATTTTTTTACTCAGCTTCTCATTTTCCTTCAACAGGATATCAACATAAGGCTGATTTTCAGTCGGCATTTTTTTCTTCAGTATTTCTGCTGCAATACCAATGTTGGTTACCGGAGTTTTAAACTCATGGGTCATGTTGTTGATAAAATCGTTTTTTAGTTCCGAGAATTTACGTTCGCGCAATAACGAAGCAATGGCATAAGCAAAAAAGCCAGACATAAGTAACAGAACAGCGGTGGAAAAAATCCAGATATCAAGTTCACCAGCCAAATAACTTTTTTTTCGGGGGAAATAAATGGCAAAGTTCTGAATGCTGTTGTCGGATCGAAGCACCCTGGCTTGATCATCGGATACTTTATTTAGTGTTGCGGTCACATAATTTCCGTACACCAGTGTATCATCTTCTGCGTTGTAAATGCCAAGTTCATAATCAATGTTGAGACTGCGCAGGATAAACTCTCTTTTTACCAGACTATCAATTTCGTGGCTGTCGAGTACGCTTTCCGTGGTAGCAATGAAAAAATTGGATGAAAGTTTTGTGATCTCAGTATCGCGCGCAACAGAATCGGCTACTTTTTTTAACGCGATCTGTACACTATGATCGAACTGCTTCTCAGCAATATCAAATGCGCGATTAAACCAATATAGCTGCACACCGAAAAGACAGATCAACAATAGTGTTCCTAAAACAATAATAATTCTAAGGTGCTTGCTCTTCATACTTCATCCAGGTTTACTATCTATTTCGATTCGATGAACTATGCTAAAGTTAGCGGATTCTCTGATTGGAAATCCAGCAGATCAATATTTAACACTCCATTAACACTTCTTTACACTCTTTAACGCTTACGCTTCGATGTAACGGCTAGCCTTGCATGGAGGATTCAAGAAATATGTTTTCATCAAGAAGTATCTGGCTCTTTTTCTCTTCGGCAATGCTGATCATCATTTCATATATATGTATGGCTGTTGATCCCAAACCACACGGATTTGGCATTCTTACACTTTGGATAGCACCGCCTGTGCTGTTGTTGGGCTTGATTTTACCCATCGCTGGAATTATTGGAATTGAAAATATTCCCAAGCTTTCAACGGTTGTTGTTAAGTCGTTTACATCGAAACGTGCTTTCGGATTTCTTGCTTTCTGTATTGCGTTCACAATCTATTTACTAACACTCGAGCCCACCGCAAGCTTATGGGACTGTTCTGAATTTATCGCCTCAGCTTACAAACTTCAAGTGCCACACACTCCGGGCAATCCTCTGTTGTTATTAATTGGGCGATTATTTTCAATGCTTGCTGGTGATGTACATCAGGTAGCGTGGATGGTCAATATGATGAGCGCGTTTTTTTCGGCCTCATCAGTTGTACTAGTATATCATATCATTCATTATTTCGGAGAGAAACTGATCTCATCAAACGATCAATGGCGGAATCCTTTGTTAATACTGGGTTCGCTCTGCGGAAGCTTGTGTCTTGCCTTTTCCGATACGTTCTGGTTTTCGGCTGTAGAAGCGGAAACGTATGGAGCGTCCTGTTTTTTTCTTTTGCTGCTGGTTTGGATGATGCTGAAAGGTTCGGATTGTGATGAACCTCAACGCACCAGAATGTTTATTCTCATTGGCTACATGAGCGGACTATCGTATTGTATCCATCCCATGTGCTTACTGGTTTTGCCCATATTATTCTTCGTTTGGTTTGCGAAAGGCAAAACTGTGAAATTCAAAATCACCTTGCTTACCGTAGTTACAGGATCAGCGCTTGTATTTATCATTAACCGGTTTGTAGCCATCGGACTCTTTGAACTGACCTTCGCTTTTGATCTTTTCGCTGTTAACAGCATTGGCCTTCCTTTTTATTCAGGAGTAATCATTCTCCTGTTACTGATGGTGACTTTATTTTATTTAATACTGATAAAATTCGACCAGTATAAAATGTATACCTGGGCAGTAATCTTTCTGCTGTTAGGTTTCACACCTTATGTTATGTTGTTCATACGATCAAATCAAAATCCACCAATTGATGAAACCAATCCGGAAGATTTGTATATGATCAAGGCCTATATGAACCGCGAGTCGTATCCATCCAGTCCGTTTTTATTCGGGCCCTACTTTGATGCGAACATCGAAAATGTCATCACAAAAAAAGAGGCATTCTATAAAGATGATTCAGACTACAGAGTTGCAGGAACACGAGTTGAGTATCAGTATGAGAAATCCAGGGAAACAATTTTACCAAGATTGTATAGTCGTGATCCGAACCACATAGAAGCGTATCGGCAATGGCTTGGATTGAAAGAAAATGAAAAGCCGAGCTTCGCAGATAATATAGAATTCATGTTTACCTATCAGCTGGGTCATATGTATTTACGTTACCTCATGTGGAACTTTGCGGGCCGGGAAAGTGATGTTCAGGACAGCACATGGCTCAAGCCCTGGGAAAGATTAAGCAGCGGAAGTTCAGAACGAGCACGGAATCAGTATTGGATGGCACCGCTTCTTTTCGGAATCTTTGGCGCCTTCTCACAGTTTCGAAAAGACAGAAAAGGATTTATCATCAACAGCGTATTTTTTCTTTTTACCGGACTTGTTCTTGCACTATACCTGAATTCACCTCCTATAGAACCGCGAGAACGAGACTACATTTATGTTGCGTCCTATATCTCATTTTCAGTCTGGATTGGATTGGCCATTGTTTCCATTCGTCAACATTATATAAATGCTATATTTCAATTCGTGTTTATTGCAAGCATCAGCATGGCACTGCCTGCATGGATGCTGTACCAGAATTATGATGATCATAACCGATCAGGAAGAACGCTTCAGATCGATAACGCCAAGGCTGTACTGAATAGCTGCGCACCGAACTCAGTATTATTTACGGGAGGTGATAATGATACTTTTCCACTTTGGTATTTGCAGGAGGTTGAAGGCTTTCGTACGGATGTTCGCGTCAAGGTGTTAAGCTATTTCAATACAGACTGGTATATTAACGAACTCCGAAGGCCGTCATATAAATCACCACCATTACAACTCTCTCTGGATAAAAAGAATTATCGTCAATATGGCATTAACGATGTGCTTTACATAGATAATCAGATCAAAGAGGGCATTGATGTAAATCAATATCTTACCTTACTGAAGGAAGAACATCCAGCCTTACGCATGGCAGGCAACAATGGTGAATTCTATCATATTCTTCCTTCACGAATTCTGAAAATCAGAACCAAGAATGATGCATCAAAAGAGCTATCCATTAGGGTATCTGGAAACTACCTTGAGAAAAATGCACTGGCAATACTTGATCTTATCGTAAGTAATGATTGGAAAAGACCGCTTTATTTTAATGTTACCTCTATGAGTTCGCTGGACATTGATCTAAAACCTTATCTGATCCAGGAAGGTTTGGTATACAGACTTACATCGGATCGAACTGAAAAAGGTATTGCCGTAAACACAGAACTAACCTACAAAAATCTGGTTGAGTTAACCGACTTATCTAACCTGGCAGATGCGAATGTTAATTTTAATTATGAGGATTTTCACGCTAGGATAATCACACCGCTAAGGCAGTCGTTCAACGCGTTGGCAGAAACGTACATGAAGGAAGGCAACAGAGTAATGGCAGAAAAAGTACTGACTGTCT
>JANODK010000106.1:0-1862 GCA_031412655.1 Chryseolinea sp. | reverse complement strand
TTCGGCAACAGTATTTTCCTCGGCATCCAGACACACTACAAAATAGCTGTATTTTCCGTTTGAGTTGATTTCCGCGATCGCAGGCGGGATAAAATTGTATAATGAAGGATATCCTTCGCCACTAATCAGGTAATAATTTTTTTCATTCACATCATCGCAACTCTCAACTCGCTGCATTTCCGGTAAAAGATAAGCCAGCCAAGCCGGATAAACTTTTTTCTCCGATTGTGTTCCTTCGACCAAAAAATACAGATTCATTCAACTTTGATTCCTTCGCTATATTCTTCAAGATTAATCAGTTGCATAAAAGCTTGATGCCTTGATTTTCCCAAGTTCAAATCTTTAGCATCTATCACAGTTACAACCCCACCTTTGCGAGTGACTATTTTCCAGTGTTCCATCCCAATATTATTGATTATGTAGGGATGGTGGCTGGTGAGAATGAATTGGATATTTCTATTTTCTACAATCAAATCTGTCACAACATCGATACAGTTAATTCCCAAGCTGTTTTCAAATTCATCAATCAGGATTACCGTGCCTTCGGGCGACAAGTACAGTTCGCTAATATGAATGAGAGTTTTCAGCATTCCTGAAGAAATATTGTTTTGAAAAATCCAATCATTAACACCTTTTTCTTTGATCTGAATGGTAAAAGATTTCAATGAGGAATATTTATCTTCTACTTCTTCTATTTTAATATTTTCAACTTGAGGAAACACCTCTATAAAAGCGCGTTTAATGTTATTAAAAATATCTGAGTAATGGCGCTGAATTAAATCCATTTTTATCGCAAGGGGCAGAGGACTTTCTTTGATTTCATCTAATAAATTCTCACTTGTTAAAATCACCGATATTAGCATGACAGGGATATCGCCTAAATCATTAACCCAACTCGAATCATTACTGTAAATAATTTTATTAAAACCCTGGTGAATCGGTGAAATATCTTCTTCTTGATTTAATATTTGCACTGCGCTTTGAAACGGAGACAATTTGAGAGTTGTTTGGCCTTTGAATATAATTTCATTTGGTGTTCTTTCTATAATTACACTTCCCTCTCTGGTTAAATCTTCTCTAACGATTCTAAATTCATTGGTTTCGTGTTCCTTATTAAGAATGAACGGCAGATTTTTTTTTGTTTCAAATTCGCCTTGCCAGCGATATTCTACATTGTTTACTGTCGAGAATGTAACGTCCCATGCTAAACCGTTTAACGAAGCACCATTAGCTATTCGCTGTAAATTCAAAATTCCTTTTAAAATTTGTGTTTTGCCGACACCGGAGACACCAACTAATAAAGCCAAGTTGGAAAAATAGATTGGTTCAAAACGCCACTCTCGTAAATTATCCCAAAAAGCTACTCTTTTAATTCTCATTTCCCCCTCCTATCAATTATCTGCGTCCATCAGCGTTCATCTGCCTACATCTGCGGTTAAAAACCCACATAATTTTGCCGCCACCAAGCCCGCACAAACTTAATCTCCTCAAAGGTATAACGTTCTTCCAAAAAATCATAAATTGCTCTCAGTTTCTCATCCCCCATAACTTCAATAGCGTACACTATCGCCTGCTGGCGTTCCGGTTCCACCAACAAATTTATATCAACTTCCCTGCCCATTTCCATCAATTCTATCAGATGTCCAGAAATAGTATTAGGACTCATTCCCCGCGCATTGGCGATTCCTTGAACTGTCAAACCTTGTCGGTATAATTCCCAGGTTTGCATCTGCGAATAAGACGCAACGTTAGAAAGATTGGGAAGATTAGCAACATCAGAAGATGCAGCACCACTTGGCAATCCTTGTTCTTGGCAAAAAGTGCGAATTGCCTCCAAGAAAACCTTGCCGTACTTATCTCGC
>JANODK010000105.1:0-2899 GCA_031412655.1 Chryseolinea sp. | reverse complement strand
GCTCCAATTTTTCAGGATGGCATTTGATGAAATCATTGTCAATCTCTGAGCGATATGGTTGGTCCAGGTATGTTGCGCATCAGGCATATTACTCTTTGCTTAATCGCGATTTCGAATGGGAGTTAATGCCATTGGGTTTGGATCAGAACGTTGGAACCATTGTATGGAGCCCACTGTCAAGTGGTAAACTCACAGGTAAATATCGCAAGGATAAACCTGCTCCTTCAGATGCTCGCGTAGCCCAGGGAGGAAATCCTGTGCTGAACACCACTCAGGACGATGAACGACTTCATTTAATTGTAGATGTATTGGATGAACTATCAAACGAAACAGGCAAAACCATTTCGCAGATATCATTGAACTGGTTGCTACAGCGACCTACCATTTCGAATATTATCATTGGAGCCCGAAATGAAGACCAATTGAAGCAAAATCTGGGAGCAGTGGGATGGAACTTAACGATGGATCAAGTGAAAAAACTAGACAAGGTTAGTGACATTCTTCCAACCTATCCTTACTGGCATCAGCGCCAATTTCCAATGCTCAACGCAGCACCGAAATTATATTGATAAGTAATACTCTTGTCTTATTTTATTCATATAGAAAGAGGTTGGTACTTTATACCAACCTCTTTTCAATAAGACTAATAATATCTAATTCGCTCCAATATTGGTTTCCGCAACTAGTGTCGAAAGATCCGATGGACTTGCGCTAACGCTGATATGTCCATTGTAGTCCATCAACTGATCGTATGTAATGGCTGTGCCATTATTCAGTTGGGTAACGTTCGTATAACTAACTCCCGTGCTGCCATTAACTGTGTTCAGGTCAATTGCAATCGGACCTGTAGTAGTAATATTATTGTCATAAAGATAAACCGGATATTCTCCTGTTGAAGAAGCACCATCTAAATCGACCACGACAAGTGTAGTACCATTAGCACGTTTGTAAAATTTAGCTGCACCTGAAACTCCTGAGGCATTTACCGGACTGAATGTGTAAGTCGTAAATGTACTTGTTACTTCATTTGCTCCGATATCTCCCTGCGCTACAAGGGTAGCAAGTTCAGTTGAACTTAAATGCACATTAACGTACCCATCTAAGCCAAGAAGCTGTGCATAGGTTATGGAAGTTCCATCCTTCTTTTTTGTCACAATTGTTTCACTCATTCCAGTCGCACCATCAACAGCACTTAAATCAATAATGATATCCCCTGTTTCGGCAGCGGTATTGGCGTGAATGTGTGCCGGATGTGAATTGCCTGCAGTGGTACCATCAAGATCAATGGTAACAATGGTTGAATTGTCGCTTCGTTCTGCAAATTTCACACTACCACTTACACTAGGATTTGAAACCAAATTAAGTGTGTACGTTTTGGTTTGCCCTGTTAGTGAAATGGCGTCATCGTCATCATCACTGCAACTCATCATCGAAGTAGCTGCTGCTATGATAAATGCCATTGCCGATAGCTTTGTGAATATTCTTACCTTCATTTTCATAATTCTAAAGTTTAATTTGAAATAGTTATTATTTGTTATGCGAACGGGTAAGAAATATTTAGGCCAAAGAGTATAGTGCTTAAATTAACTTGTAGATCCATTTTTTCAACGTGAGTAATACTTCACAATGACGATTTTCTACTACAGATGAATGTGAAAATCTACGTGAGAATAATCCACAGTTGTCTGTTTTGATATTTTCCATTGATTCCATGATAATAAACAGGTAGTATCTCTGGTCGATGAATTGATGTTAGTAATGGACAATGGGATACAACCTGTAAAATAAAAATTCAAAAAAATTGAGACCATGACAAAATATTCAAAGAATGCACAAGCTACAGTAGCGAGGGCTGTACGAAAAATGAAAAGGGGAACATTAAAATCAGGAAGTGGTGAAGTAGTGACTGACCCTAAACAGGCAATCGCTATTGGCATTTCTGAAGCGCGTGAGAAAGGGTATAAAGTTCCAAAGAGAAAAAAGAAGATTGCTTCTTAAAAGATGTCACCTGAATTGATAATTGCTTCCCAGCGTTACTTGTGTTAACAACGTGGCAGGAGCATCGGATGCAGTTACTCTTCCCTCTATTTTGGGTGACACAGGTGAGAATGCAGATAAGTATTCTTCCATAACATCATGCAGAAGTATTTCTTTCGTTGTAGGATTGCGTACGCCCGTCAAGCGACATAGAGTATCTACTGGATCACCATCACGTTCGCAGGCGGTGAGTGTATATGATTTTTCAAATTCAATCGCTTTACCTTGTATTGTTACGTTCTGTATTCGCTTCCCTTTTTCATTACTGATGGTGATGTTGATCTGCATTCCACTGAAGCGAACAAACCATCCTCCGAAACGTTTTGTTGGATCTTTTGCAAATGTGTTCTCTAATTCCTTCTCAAGCCAATTCAAAATCTGCTGACCCGTAACATCTCCGGTTTTTACTCTCGAGTTCACCGGCAACATACTCCATAAGAAATCTTTGGTAATATCTGCAAGACCCGTTTTATCGTCCGGTAATAGGGGAGTACCAAATCGAAATCCATTTGATAATGTAACGTCCGTTTTAAATTTCCACATCAATGCATCCGTAATTAAATTATCCATTGGAGTCTCCAATATGTAATTGCGCATTAATATGGTTTTGGTGTTGCCTACGACACGATGCAACTCTTTCGCATGTGGTTTATAAACTTGTGCTACAAGTTGTTTCATCTCTTCATCTGCTTTATATCGCTCCGGATCGACATCTAACAACTCATACGATTCATCTTTTATTTTACCATTCTCCATTACGATGTCCAGCTTTCCGATAAAGGAAGCGAATGCACCTGGTTCTGTAACCTTAGCATACTTTCCTTGTAAGGGTTCACGAATGCGTTCGTGAGTATCAGCACCT
>JANODK010000104.1:0-6595 GCA_031412655.1 Chryseolinea sp. | reverse complement strand
ATCTGTTTCAACCTATGGCGACTCAGCCTTGGCTTGAATTTCCGTGACTCTTCACCAATGGTTTCTATCGGTGATAATGTCGATGAGCTTATCATAGCTTTTAAGATTAGATGAGGTTAAAATTTTCATTTGACCACTATTCATAAGTATGATAATTCGGATACTCGCTGATTTCACCTGCTCAATTTCTAAAGCGATTCTAGTTATTACCGATTGAGTCGTTGAATTCATTGTAGGTTGAAACTAAAGACGAAAATTTGTAAAAGCAACAAAATCATCCGAAAAATGAAGAAAAGAATGGGTAAAAGAGAACGACACATCCATAGCATTAACCTAGCGGGATTTAAATGCCCTCTGAATTCTTTTCAACAAATTATGTATCAACTCCCAAAAAGATCATCTTTCGAAAATGTTCAAAATGTAGAACATTTTCTTAACAGTTTAATTTATTTACTAAGTATTAAATGTATATTTATAATATTTAGTAAATTATAATTTCAAAAACCACTCCTCTCAACATGTAGTTTTTTTATGAATAGCCTCGTCCGAAATTCTGATAAAGTAGCAATTGCGCTGCCTCGTGCATCTCAGGTACTTATAGATTATGAATATTGGTTAAAACGAAAGTATGGAGTTACTGGAACCTACCTAGTTAATGCTAAGTCGTATTTGAAGACATACAGACAAGGCGGAAATGTTCAGTCTCAGTTAACAGACTATATCAATGAAAGGAATACCTCTCTCCGATCGATCCTAAATCGTTTCTTAAGTTTCCTGGAAGAAAGGAACTTCACTTATCTGATAAACGATTTAAATGAGGCGAAGCTTCCTCTTTCAAATGTATATACTAAGCTGTTCCTTTCGTCTGTCCAGGACAGACTTCGTTCAAAAGGAAGTCTTAGTATCTATGCTACGGTTTTAAACGGATACTTTTCCAGCATCAAAGACGATGTCAGCAGAATCAATAAGAGAACTGCAGGAAAGTATATCCTCTCTCCTGCCCTATCAGACTATACAAAGCGATTATATAAGTCAGTATTAAAAGTTTTTTGCGAGTGGGCTCTTTCCTACCAGTTATTGGAGGTTGGGGATCTTTCCAAAGAGCAAAGGGTTGTGAGGCGCGAATTGAAACGAATCAGCACTCAATCTCTTAGGGAAGTTGCTGCACTCCGAGTTGTATTGCCTCGAAGTCTGACTTCAACCTATCACAAGGACAGCTTATCCGAACCACAACGTACGAGACTTTTGAAGCTTGCAAAAAGTAAAAGAGATAGAGCCATACTTACTTTGATGGCTTGGAATGGTCTACGTACAATTGAAGTACTAAGGCTTACTGTTGGGGATGTGAGAATTTCGCAGGGTAAAATTTCTGTATGGGGCAAAGGTAAAAGCGAGAAATCAAAAGATACGATTAAGCTTTCTTCTGCTGTAAAAAAAGAACTTAAGGCTTACATGAAAGAAAAAAAAATCAAAAAAGGAAAACTGTTCAATGAATTGAACCGGCTGGAATTGGATGATTTGATTAATTCGTATTTCAGAAAGTTGAAGGTTAGAGGAAAATTTTCTCCCCATAGTTTACGGCACACAGCCGGGCAACTTATGTACGAGAAGAAAATACCTTTGGAGTTAATACAAAAGACACTTAGGCATGCTGATATGAGAACAACAATGATATATGCTCAAAAGGCAATCGACAAAAACTACTTCAGAAGATTAAGAAGATTTTAGAAATATGATTTTTGATAAACGTTGATTAAAAGCGCTGCTTAGAATCGATTTACGTCAAGAGAATAAGCGAATCCGTGAAAAAAATGCCTCATACTGTTGAGGGATGTATAGTTCTTTAAGAAACTCAGCCTTATTCTCATTTAGAAATATAGTGAAATCTTGAAGGACAGTTGATGTTCCGATAAGTAGTCAGCTTCGGAAAATTTAGACTCTTGCTATACAGATGGCGGCATCTAGCTTTTTGATACTCGCATAAAGCTATTTCCTAAGAGTAAACTGCTACCAAACACATGGCAGGTAATCTTAAATGGTGTTTTGCCGTCTGTAAAATTTACAGGTTCCGCCAATGGCAATATAGTTCCTTCTTTAACAAAGAGCGGAAGTTGATCAGGATTGTACTGAATGGAAATAAATTGTTTTCCAGTATATCGCTTGTGCGAATTAAAATCAATCCAGTTTCCTTCGGAAAGATAAACGTTACGAACCGTTACGGTGTCAATAAAAGGCGCGGCTAAAAGATTTTCTCCAATTAAATACTGATCGTCAATGGCGTGAACTACTGAATCTTTTGGGTAATCTACGACTAGGGCTCTAAAAGGAGGCACACCGTTAAAATGATAATCAGCATACGCATTATATAAATATGGGATAAGACTCATGCGAAGCCGGAAAAGACCGCGCACAGTTTTTTCTAATTGCTTTGCTTGTGGGCAAAAATTCTCCGGCTACATTTTTATCATAATCATATTGCAGCCAGGGTGGATGTTTGAGATACCATGCGTTAATCAGAATTTGAGAAGACTTAATGTCCGTTTGAATTCGTTTAATCAACTCACCTTCCGAATTCATGACTATTCAATTCTGTGTGCATCCTAAACTATTTCTTTACTGTCGTTACGGTAAAAATCGATCGTTCAGGAATTGTAATCAGCACCTTACTACTTTGAACTGGAAGTTCATTAATCTTTTTGCAATTTTCATTTCGAGAGGTGCGGTAGTAGTAAACCTTTTTTCCATTCATCTCAATCCCAAAATCTTTAAGACTGATTTCTAAATCGATGTCATCTTCTATTAGTGACATACCCACTAATGTAAAATCCTCTTTAGTTCTTGATGTAAATGCTGACAAATACATATTTTTGAACGGGGCTTTGTAGCGAGCATACTTTTCTTTTTTCATCGAATATTCAACTTCTGTTCTTAGAAATCCGGGTTTAATAAATTTATAGAGTTGCTTTGCTGCATAGTACCTCTGCTTAGGACGGTACGTCCAATTTAATGTATCAGTTTTAATGAGACCATAGAGTGCCCAAGTAGAATCGTGTACATGATAATTGTCGAATCCATCCCACGCAATGGCACCCGTTACACCGTCATTTAAAGACTTGATAAGTCTACGCGTTGACCGCCATGCAAATTCAAACTCAATTTGTTCACTCTGATCAAGATCTCCATATTCAGTTAACCAATGACTTTTATTTATATAGGCAGACTCCTGAGCACGCCTAATAAATTTTCTAAAGATGCTGTTTTCATCATCCCAATCATACTGAGTATCCATATCTGATCCATTTCCGTAGGTATGCCAACCAAATCCTTTTACTTGGGATACGTAGTTATGATCGTTGATAATTTCTTCAAGGCGCTGCGCTTGTAATGTTGCATCATCCATTACAATCATATCAAGATCAGCAAATCCGTTATTTTTTAACTTTTCAGCAATCGCAATAAATGCAGGATAACAATCTTCATTCATCAGCCGGGGACCTTCTGGAAATCCAAGATCAGTTTCATTAAATGGCATAAGTAATGAAAATTTCAGTCCTTCTTTTTCCCGTGCCCATTTAACCAAACTCAAAACCATTTCAGCATAGCTATTAAAATCCTTTAGTCTTTCTTTTTTCCCAGCTTGCTCTGTAGCCCATGCAATTGGGATAGATCCACTGATGTTAAAAATAGGCTCGATACCTTTTGAGTTAAAGTATCGAAAAGCATCCCAGGCGTCCTTAAAGCCTGGTGATGTGTACACTTCGCTTAAGTATTTCTCCTGAAAAGTTCCGTCAGCATTTTGTTTCGATGGACACAGCCAGTCTGCATCGCCATAACAATCGAATCGAATCAACGTACATCCCAAGTCATCAACCAAACTATCAATAACCATTTTTAGATTGCCTTCTCTCCATTGAGCGGGGGTTACATTTACTCCAAACCCATCAATTATTTGATGTTGCTTTGATGCATTAATTATTAAAAACTTTTTTGGCTTTTCTTTACCAATTTCAGTGGTCTTGGGAGAAGAATCTTTTTCATTACAAGAAGTGGCAATAAATATAATTAAGACTAATTGCAGAATACTAAGTTTAAATTTCATGGTTCGGGATTTATTTTTCAATAATTAGTATGCACGATTTCCATAAGCCTTTGAGTTATTTCCTTTGGTTTCGAATGTTGTATAACGTTTCGGACTTATACAACAGCGACACCTTGTTCCATTAAGACTAATGTGGGTAACTCCCACACGCTCAAACCTTCAATAGAACACAAAATCACCTTTTGGGATTATCCACATTTTAATATCAGCTCATTTGATATCAAGTCAATATTACCTTAATCCCCAACTTTTGAAAGTGGTCCCAAACAAACTTTAAAATTCTTACAAATTAGATTTCTGTAAAATTTTCAAGCCAGCCATAATACATGTTTAAGACTATTCAGAAGTTATTTAAGGCTTTCATTAAAAGATCTTATAGAACCAATCGCTGCTGATTCCGGAATAATGACTATTCTTGAAGACTGTGATAAATATCCCGAACAATAGTAAAATTCCACCTTCCGTTTCTTTCCATTTTTCAATGTGACTGTTGTGAAGAAATCGTTTGGCTGCAACTTTTTCACTGTGCTAATCTTCAAAACACTTGACTCAAAAACTTTCAATGAATCATTGTTACTTGCTGCAAAAAGTAAAGGACCATCCTTCGTTGCAACGATTACCATGCTTTTAGCATCGCCCGGAATCATAATCCCGCTTTCTTTACAAGATATAACGTCAAATTCACCTTTACCATTTCCCTTTAATAGTTGGCCTATGAATGAATCATACCTACCCACCTGTACTTCGGTTGCAAAAGAATTGCCAACAAGAATTATATCCAGATTGCCATCGCCATCGTAGTCATCTATTTGAATACCAAACACAGGTGCTGTTTGTGAGCGTACGGGTAATGGGTTAATCTTAAATTTATTGCTACCTAAGTTTTCGATGTAACCACTACTCATCCATACGGCCGATGCAGTGTACGCATCTTTTCGCTCCTCCGGATAAATGATTTCATCGATCGTCTTACTACCGTAGCTTTCATAGCTGGTGAAACGTTTTTTAAAAGAAGGTATTTGTTCTGAAAATTGATCTCGTGGATGAACGGGGTAATTCTTTCCCTGATTATAACAACACATAACCGGATCGATGACGCCATTGCCATCATAGTCTTTCGCATAGACACAAATTGGTTCCTGTTCATTGGCTTTAAAGCGAGAGTTTAAGCCTAAATTTCCAACCACATAATCTATATCACCATCGTTATCAAAATCACCTCCTGCAATACTGTTCCACCAACCAGAAGTGTTGGGAAGAGTTGTAGCCCCTGTTACATTATGAAACTTTCCATCCTCATTTTTGTAAAACGTTATAGGCATAAACTCGCCTACTATAATCAAATCAACAAGTTGATCATTGTTAAAGTCCGTCCACAAGGCTGAGGTGACCAAGCCAGCAGTTTCTAACTCAGGTGCAAGTGAGGATGTAACGTCAGTGAATTTACCGTGGTCATTGCGAAGTAAATAACTTGCTGCGGGTAACGGATAGGTTCTTGGACGCAACCTACCTCCTACAAATAAATCAAGATCACCATCGCCATCAAAGTCTGCGGCATTAACGCATGATCCACTACCCGTTAAAGAAGGAAGAGCAGTAGTATCTTGCGTGAAATTTCCTTTGCCATCATTAACATAAAGTCTATCTCGATAGCGTTTGGAATTTTCAGGGAATTCGTTTCCCCCACTGACGACATATAAATCCAAGTCACGATCACCATCTGCATCAAAGAGCAAAGAGCCTAAATCTTCCTCCTGCTTTGGCTTGGTTGAAAATTTTTTTAAATCAAATTTTCCGTTTTCCTTCTGGAACATGAACTGACCTGCATGCTCCGAGGCCCCACCCATGTAGACGTCATCTAAGCCATTGCCATCTATATCACCAACTGACATACCTGGCCCGTTACGAGAATACAAATGGGGCAACAGTACTTGATATTTGAAATCGACAAATTGATTTTCCTCATGAATTACCGGAGAAGAAAGAATCGATACCATACGTTGAAAAAGTGGTTTATGAATTGTCGTGTCGACTGAAGCCTTTACAAAAGAAGATGAATGGTCTACGGTAATAGTTTGATTGGCCCTAATGTTTTCCAGAAAAGATTCTCTTCCGTCAGACCATCGAACCAAAACACTATGTAGTAAAGTGTCTTTTCCTAAACCAAAATGTATGATGGGCTCCACCGTAGAAACATAACCGCGGTATGGTGATTGCTCACTGACTTGCTTTGTCGTTGGAGATTCAATTTCAATTCGTGAACCGAATCCACTGCTGTTTTGCTTTGTTCCAACCAATTTAATGCGGAGGTAATTTTGACCAACTGAAGGCCCCGGTGACTCAATCAAATTGTTCTTATAGACCAATGCAGGATCATCAATAGTATTGATAACCAAATCAAGATCACCGTCATTATCAAAATCTGCATAGGCTGCTCCATTTGAATAGGACGGCAAATTTAATCCCCAAGATTCTGTCTTGTCTTCGAATACAAGA
>JANODK010000103.1:0-12241 GCA_031412655.1 Chryseolinea sp. | reverse complement strand
TGTCGTTTGAACCAACCCTTTTCCAAATGTCCTGCTTCCTATTAAAACTGCACGATCATAATCTTGTAATGATCCGGCCACAATTTCTGAAGCCGAAGCACTTCCTTCACCCACCAAAATAACTAAAGGGATTGTTGTGTCAATCGGAATGTTTAGAGTTGTGTACGATTTGTTCCAATCTTCCATTTTACCTTTCGTTGAAACAACTTCATTGCCTTTTGGGATGAACAAACTAACGATGTTTACTGCTTCATGCAATAAGCCTCCAGGATTCTGACGAAGGTCAAGAATAATTTTTGTCGCGCCTCTATCTTTCAAATCGACCACTGCGTCAGCTACTTCGCGTGATGCTCCTGGCGTAAAATCATCCAGTCTGATGTATCCAATCTCTGGAGCTGCCAACCCCACATACGCTAGATTGCTTAGGCTTATTTTACTTCGAGTGATCTTAAATACCTGTGTATCTCTTTGACCATACCTTTTGATTTTCAATTCAACCTCCGTTTTCGGTTGGCCCTTTAACATCGTGCTGATCTCCGATGTTGATTTTCCTTGAACCGATTTTCCATCAACCGAAATAATTTCATCGCCAACATGAATGCCCGCTTTAAAAGCTGGAAAATCTCTATACGGATGTGTTATTAAAACTTTTTTCTGAACAATACCTATCAACGCACCGATACCACCATATTGACCAGTCGTGCTGATGCGAAACGACTCCATTTCTTCTTCCGGAATGTAATCTGTGTATGGATCAAGTGATTCCAACATACCATCAATGCCTTTGCGAATTAATTTTTGTGGCTCAACTTCATCTACATAGTAAGCATTTACCTCTTTGAAAAGGGTAGCAAAAATGTCGAGGCTTTTCGCGATGTCGAAATATTTTTCAACAGGCTTTCGAAAAGCAAAACCCGTGATGAGAATTGCAAAAAGAATAACCGACCATTTTAGTTTACGCTGCATGTCCTAGACGCTTAAAGGTTTTCACCAATCGTTCGTGAATTTGCGTTGACGGCAAAATCTCTTTGACACTATAAATATACGCGATCTGTAATTTCTTATCTGTAGATAGAAGATTCTTATTGAGCCGGTACGCTTCACGCATCCTTCGCTTGATCAAGTTGCGGTCAACGGCTCTTTTAAAATTGCGCTTTGAGACAGAAATCAAAACCTGATGGAATAGAGATTCCGGATCAGGATTGGGCATGAAGTAAACTTTGAACGGGAATAAATAAAAAGAGGAACCCTTGGTGAAGAGTTCCTGTATGCTTTTTTCCTTCGTAATCTTTTCTTCCTTGCGGAATGTAAATTCCCCCATGAGGCTGAAATTAATCAATCTCCTTAAGGGACTTATAAGGCCCGAAAGGGATTATTTATGCTTTAAAGTCTTTTCGCTAGAAACCGTAAGCTTCTTGCGACCGTTTTTTCTGCGATTCGCGATTACTCTGCGACCGTTGGCTGTTGCCATTCTTTCGCGGAAACCGTGCTTATTCTTTCTTTTTGTGCGCGAAGGTTGGAATGTACGTTTCATAATATTTCCGTTTGCCTTAAATTTTTAAGGTCTGCAAAGATGCTTAGGTTTTTTTGGATTTACAACTTTAGGCAAACTGATTTGCCTGATTTTCCCTAAATCCTAGGAAATCAGATCAGCCATAACCCGCTTTGCCTGTGCAGGTTCAAGCCTCGGTCCAAACTGAGAAACTACTCTGGAAGATGCCAATGAAGCCAATTTTCCAGCTTCTGCGTAACTATGACCATTGGAGATCGCATATAAAAAGGCTCCCGAAAACATATCGCCAGCCCCGTTTGTATCGATCGCTCTTACTTTATAGGGCTCAATGTTAATAAAGGTATCTCCATCAAAAATTAAAGCTCCGTTCGCTCCCAAAGTAATGGCAAAGCGCTTGGCTACACCTTTCAACTTATCACGAGCTTCTGCAATTGTGTCGGTTCCGGTAAAAATCATCGCTTCCTCTTCATTGCAGAAAAGCAGGTCTACGCTTGCTCCTACAATTTCTGTCATCTGAGTTGAGAAGTATTTCACCATGCTTGGATCTGAAAATGTCAGGGCAACCAACACCTTATTCTTTTCAGCCAGGCGTTTGGTTTCCTTCATGGCTTCTAGTCCCTTAGGACTTGTTACCAGATATCCTTCCAAATAAACGTAGGTAGAATTTTTAATGGCTTCTTCATCTATTTGTTCCGGAGAGAAGAATGAACTTACTCCAAGGAAAGTATTCATTGTGCGTTCGGCATCCGGGCTTGTCATTACCAGACATTTGCCCGTGATATTTTCTGGCAGGTTTTCGTATTTCAGATTGGTATCAACACCATTGCGCTTTAAATCTTCGATGAAGAATTTTCCTAATTCGTCCTTTGCTACAAGGCATGAATAAAAACTTTTTCCTCCAAACTGCCCTACAGCGATCATTGTATTTCCTGCAGATCCTCCGCACGCCATCTTGCTTTTCTTCATGTCGATGGCCTTCATCAAATGATGCTGGCGTTTTTCATCAACCAGAGTCATTACTCCCTTTTCAACTTCATTTTTTGCAAAGAAGTCATCATCTACTTCTGTAACAATGTCAACAAGGGCATTACCAATACCGTAAACGTCATACTTCTTACTCATGCTTGATAAAATTTTCGCAAGGATAATGAATTCGGATGTGAGAATTTAATGGAGATTGATTTTTTGTTCAACCAGATCCAACATTTCCACTAACGCTTAATGTTGAGTGTGTATTTAATTTTTCGCGCCCTATCCGGATAGTCCGTAATAAATCCATCTGCCCCCATTCCTTTTATAGATAACATTTCTGAAACTTCATTTACTGTCCATGGAATGACACGGATTTTTCGTTGGTGCAGGTAATCGACTTTTTCCTTAGTCAACAATTTATAGTATGGGCTGTATATAGAGGGTATAAAACCAAGCTCATTCAAATTTGCTTCAACTGATTTTAAGTTCTCCACCAAAAATGCCAATCGAATTTCAGGATACCGGTCATGCCAGTATTTCAATACGCGAATATCAAAAGACTGAATGACGATTCTTTCTAACGGTAAATACTGATCGAGCAGTTTGTGTACAATATCAGAATACTCTGGTACAGGAGGATGAAATTTACCATCTCCCTCCGGAGAACTCTTGATCTCGATATTATAATCCACTTCATATTGTGTGAAGTTCTTCGTATGGACATCCACCGCTATAATAACATCGCTAAGCAAAGGCTTTACGGTTTTCATTTTCTGTTGTTCTGGAAATCTGTCATTACCCTTCGAGCCACAATCAAATGCCTTTACTTCAGCATAAGTCATTTGATAGATGTTATATTTTTTCTCGCTCTTCTCAGGAATTGCATTTCCAGTTGGATCGAGACAAATAGAGGGAGACATCCAGGGTTCATGCGAAACCACCACTTGTTTATCTTTTGTGATGACAACATCCAACTCCAGAGTTGTTACTCCTGAATCAAGCGCTGTTAAAAATGCAGGTATTGTATTCTCTGGCCGAAGTCCGCGTGCGCCACGGTGACCTTGAACATCAAACTTAGGAATATATTGTGCGGAAGCGTTTATGCTTAGCATAAGAAACAATAGTAGGATACGCATAATAAGTACAAATTAGAAGAGGTGTCTATCTGCAAGCGACTCGTCTCAAATATAAATTATTTCTGAGTCTACACCTCTATCTCTATGTAATTTTGCTACTGACGGATCATCATCCGCATGCCACCGCGTGGGCGCATACCCATTGGATTCATGTGTTTGTTAAGTGCGTAGATAAACGTGACCATATAATAACGGCCCAAGGAATTGCTGGTTTGACGCTCAACGTAGTTAATATTTGCGGTTTGACTCACTCCAAAATTATTATTCAACAAATTATTAACGGAGAATTTAAGCTCCCCACTTTTATTCTTCAATAAAAATCTTGAAACGGAGATGTTCAGCAGCTCAACATTCTGATCATAGTTTGTCGTTTGACTTTTGTACCGAAGAAATTCATATGATGCACTTAGTTGATAATTTTTCAAAAACGAAAAGTTGGTCTCTGCACTGAAATTATTGTTAAAGTATAGCTGATCACTCTGCGGATTGAACTCATACTTAGTCGAGTTGCGGCTTATCGTACCACTTAGGTTTAAATCAAAAACTTCTTTGTAATGATAATCGTATCGAAGCGTTGAAGAAATTGCGTTAACCGATATATTGGTCTGCTCCATATTCAAAACATTTAATCCAAACTGTTGATTAGCATTGGCGGAGAGATTAAAACGACTATTGAGTTTTGCTATTGGGAAACCAAAAGCCACGTTACCATTCAGACTGGTGTTATGATCAACGTTTACCGGTATTGTTAGGCGCACGCCTCGACTATCAGTGGTTTGTGAATTGGTAATGGCGTTTCGAGTATAGGTAGCATTTATAAAGGCAAAGAAGCTTATTAACTTTCCAGGATCAAACGAAACAAAATTCGCTCGCCAACTATGTTGATATGCCGGACGCAATGAAGGATTACCTGAAGTTAAATTCAATGGATCACTGTTGTTTACTACCGGCTGAAGTTGTGTGATCGATGGTTCCTGAACAGAAGTTTCATAATCAAGATTCAAATGCTTTGTATTCGCAAAGTCATAATTGAAATGAAGCGCAGGAATAATATTCTGATAGGCCCGCGAGATCGAAAGGCTGGTGTCATTTGCAATCAGGTGACCATCGAGCTGCGTCATTTGAAAACCTGTTCCGATGATTAATGAATACTTCGATCGATTTACTTTGAAGTTTACACCAGGCCGATGATATTGATAATTGCTAGAATACTGATTGCTCAATTTTGTATTCAAGCTATCGGATTCATTTATTATGTCATACACCTTTCGATCAACATCGTTAAGGTTTCCTCTGAAATTATAATTGGCTTCAAGGTATCTGCGATTACCTAAAGGTTCAGTATAGGAAAGTGTGGCACCGTAACTTGTATTCGTTGTGAGTTGTAAACTCTTTTGATTAAGTGTTTCTATTTTAGTGCCATCCGCGTAATAGGTATTAACAGCATCCTGTTTTCCCATTATATCTGTCTCAACAATACCAAAGGAAAGATTAGCCGATATTGTTCTTCCTTTCCTTTCAAACCGGTGACGCAATAAAGCACTTGTGTTTAAGTTCAGTGCATTTTGATCAGAAAGCGTTGTGCGATTACTTTCATTAAGTGCAGCATCTTCATCTGTTTTTGTACTGCTTTGACTGTCTACATTGGATTGTGATTCTGTTGCAAGAAAAGTTGTTGTTAATTTAATCGAGTTGGCTGAATCAATCTTATGATCCAGAATCAGATTCACGCGATGATTATCATTTGAATTTCGCTGCCGGCTTTGTTGATTAAAAAAAGTATTGCCTGTTGGTATGAAGTTTTCACGATCAAGATTCTGATCAATGGAATGATCCAGGTAATTATAAAAGTAGCTACTGGTTAAGGTCGTTTTCTTACTAATGTCTTTGTTGAAATTTATTCCTCCACCATAGGAAGACATAATACCTGTTATACGATTTCCAAAATTAACCTGCGCTCCACCCTGATTGGTACTTCCATTATTACCACCACCCGAATTGATTACTATCCTGGCTCCACCACCACCCATCATTTGTTGAGATGTTCCGCTAAAATTTAAATAATCATCTATGGAAAAACCTTGCTCGTTGATATTGTTTACCATTCCTAATATGGAGAGTTGGTTATCCTTTCGAAAACGATTCATGCTTAACTTGGCTTGATATCTTTCTGAAGATCCAATGCCTCCAGTAACATTACCAAACATTCCCTTTCGATATTCTTCTTTCATTTCTAGATTAATCGTCTTCTCTCGTTGGCCATCTTCTATTCCTGTAAAGGTTGCTTGATCTGATTTTTTATCGAACACCTGAACTTTATCAATAGCCTTAGCCGGAAGATTTCGTGTAGCAAGCTTTGGATCACGGCCAAAGAATTCTTTTCCATTCACTGTTACACGTTGTACCTGTTCACCTTGTGCTTTAATTGCTCCATCACTTGCTACCTCTACGCCAGGTAATTTCTTAAGCAGATCTTCTACATTTGCATTCTCTGTTGTTTTGAATGATGAAGCATTAAATTCAATCGTATCCCTCTTAACAACGACTGGAGTTTTCTCTGCCTGAACAACAACCTCTTCCAATTCCTGACTTTTTGATTTCATTGTGATCACTCCTATTTCTACCACAGATTCATTATCACCGGGTTCGATTTTTTTTGAGAATGTTGCCAGACCTACGTATGTTACTTTAAATAAATAACTACCTCGTGAAATATTCTTCATTTCAAAAAATCCATCGGCATTACTGCTGGCAAAATTTACCAAAGATGAATCCGTCGCACTTAATAACATTACTGTAGCAGATGGCAACGACACACTCTTATCATCCTTCAACTGACCTTTGATCGAAAATTTTTGGGCAATCGCGATGTTAGTAAGTAATAGAAATGCAAATGTTAATTTTTTCATTCAGATAGAATTGAAAATGAAAGTGGAAGCTTTTAATTGAATTGATCGATAAACTTTTTAATTTCGAATAATCATTCCACCATTCGCGCGCATCTTCTCCATTTGCTCGTCCATCATTTTACGAAACTCTGCTGATGTAACTTTCTGACCTTTCGTTAGTACAACAATATCATTCTTCTTCAATGACTTTAACTCAATCTTCATCGCCACGATTACACGCTCGCCATTATTGATGTCAACTGCCAGAACTGCTCCCGGTAAAGTGTTAAATCTTTCAGGACCAACGAACGGACGAATTTTATCCGTGTACCAAACCGTGATCTCTTGTTTCCGATCGGTTCTTGTTTCGTCTGTTCGATACGCCTGCTTGCAAACATATCCCTGAATCGTTTTCTCTTCCGTTCCGAATTTCCATGGCGATAATTTTAAGGTATCCAGAATCAAATAATCTTTACCATTAAATTCCTGTCTTGAAATTACATCCTGCGAATTTTGGTTTACATATATTTCCGTAGCTGGTGGACGAAACCGCATCGTCATTCTACGACCTCCGCCTTCTACTTCAAATTGATCTTCCTCATCTTCAATAATGGGTTTGTACATTGAGGCTTCCGCATTAAAAAAAAGCTGCTCGTTAGAAGTACGATACTCCGGTAGCATGGATTTCATCTCTGCGTGCTCTGGTGGCAAGCTGCGGTGAAGATTTATTTTTGTTTCGTAGGTAATGGTACCTTCAACTGTTTGCCCAAAAACAACTTGAGCTGCTGTAATGGAAATGAGTACTCCGATGAGTATAATGATGCGTTTCATAGTTAGCGTTAGTTTCACGTTAGAAATAATCTATGCGTAAATGTACGGGGTGCCCCAACGCTAGTGGGTTAATAATCCTGAATGCAATGTTAATTAAGGTTAAAACATGATTATGCTGAGATGAAACCCAGTACTTTTGTAGACATGAGCACTACACGCAATTCTCTTTCTCTCGCTCTCATTACCTGCAGCATCGGTCTGTTGATGGCATTCCAGTTCTTTTGGTTGCGTAAAGTATATCGCGATGAAGAACGTGGCTTTCAAAAAGAAACCAGCTTCATTTTTCGAAATATGATGTTTGCTCTAACTGACTCTGTGATTCAGAAAAGCATTCAAGATCCTCGCATAGTCGGAGTTGCAAAAAAATTTGATTCTTTACTGTATGAAGAAAGGTATACGGATACTCTTCCCCCTATTATTAGAGATTCATCTGCCAATATTCAGGTGTACATTAATCAGGGAGCACATGACGATGATTCAATAGGTCGGGGCTTAAAGCCACTTGCCGATCGGATTCGCAGGGGTAAGGAACATCGGGTTTTTTCCCTCGGGTTAAATCTTGATACAATTCCGATTGCAAAGATTAATCAAGAGTATAAACGTAACCTATCGAAGGCAGGCATCGAGATTCCATTCGTGATTACAAGCAAAGACTCTTCTAATCGTCATCTCGCTGGAAATGATTTCGATCAGGAAAAAATAATTCTCACTCCACCAGGTGCTTTTGAAATTGATTTTCCAGGTTTACAATGGATCATTTTGAAAAAAATTGTTCCTCAGATTCTGTTTACGTTCGTTCTCACGCTGATTACCATAAGCTCCTTTATTCTTCTGTACAGAAGCCTGCGATCGCAGCAAAGGTTAATGGAAATAAAAAATGATTTCATTAACAACATGACACATGAGTTGAAAACGCCTGTTGCCACGGTGAGTGTTGCAATTGAAGCCTTGCAAAACTTCAATGTATTGGATAACCCTAAACGTGCGAGCGAATATTTAACGATTGCCCAAAATGAATTGAAGCGGCTTACTTTAATGACGGATAAGATTCTAAAGACATCCGTCTTTGAAAAGAATGGTGTCGATATGCACCTTGGAAATGTTGATGTTCACAACATGGTGATCGATGTAATTGATTCCATGGAGCTTGTTGCTAAAAAGCAAGATGCAATCATAACCCTTGAAAAGGAAGGAGAAGATTTTACCATCAACGGAAGCGAGGAGCATCTATCCAATATTTTTTACAACCTGATCGATAATGCCATAAAATACTCTCCTGAAAAACCCAACATTAAAATAATCCTGAAAGAATTTGCCAGTCAGATTACATTCTCTATTCAAGACAATGGCATAGGTATTCCGAAAACCTATCAAAGGAAAATATTTGAAAAATTCTTCCGTGTGCCCGGTGGTGATGTTCATAACACAAAAGGCTATGGTCTGGGATTGAGTTTTGTAGCCAGTGTAGTGAAGAGTCATGGTGGAAATGTGACTGTTGAAAGTGAAGAAGGGAAAGGAAGTCGTTTTGTTGTGACATTGCCAAAACGAATTAGCTAAATGAAAAAGCCAAGTATCCTATATGTAGAAGATGAGCCGTTTCTCGGAAGAATTGTAAAAGACAGTTTAGAAGTACGCGACTTTACGGTGCGCATGGTTGCCGATGGAAACGAGGTAATGTCTGTCTTTGAAGAAATGAAACCGGATATCTGTGTGCTCGATGTTATGCTTCCTCATAAAGATGGTTATTCGATTGCACAAAGTATTCGAAAGCTCAATCCAACTATACCGATCATTTTTGTTACCGCTAAAACGCAAACAGAAGATTTAGTGAGAGGCTTTGAAGTAGGTGGAAATGATTATCTGCGAAAGCCTTTTAGTATGGAAGAGTTAATCGTCAGGATTAACAATTTACTTCAGCTATCCCAGAAGGTTAATGCCAATACGAAAGAGTCTATTGTTATAAGCAGTTTTGAGTTTGTGCCACAACGGTATGAGCTTCGAAAGAATGGTAACGTGCGCAAACTTTCGCACAGAGAGGCGATGCTGGTTCAGATATTATCAGAAAACAAAAACACGATTGTGAATCGGAAAGATATTTTGATGCGCATCTGGGGAGATGATTCATTTTTCAATTCGCGTAATCTCGATGTATACATCACCAAGCTTCGCGATTATTTCAAAGAAGATTCATCTATTGAGATTATAACGATCAAAGGTATTGGCTATCATTTTGCCGTTTGTAACTAGTGCTTACTAAATACGCAAAAGAACATTCACTATCCGTTGGAGCGCTTAATTGCAAAGAGATTCGCAACCAGATCAAATAATGTACATGTGCGCGGGACTAAAATTTGAGTACAGAAATCTTTAGCAGTCCGCGCTAAAGGAAAATCTTCAAGCCAATCCTGCTTGTAGCAGGATTGACTTGAAGATTTAACAAATGCATGAATGAACAACTCGCTCGTGGCGAGTTGTTCATTCATGCATTTAAATGCGCGGCTACGATCAATATCTGAAATACTCGTGTACCTCCGCGCATCTGCACTGAACGCAGATCGGACGGAACACACGTTATTAAATGCACAGTTCTCAATAACAAAGTATAAACAAAAAAATAGCCCTCGAAATTCGAGGGCTATTTTTAAACTATGTGGCCAATAAATTATTTCTTATTGTCATTTACTTCTTCATACTCAACATCTGATACATTGTTACCATCGGAAGCACCATTTGCTGGTCCAGCATCATTAGCAGGTGCACCCGTTGCACCACCTGCCTGATACATTTCAGAAGCAGCAGCCTGCCATGCATTGTTCAATGTTTCCATTGCTGTATCAATACCGGCAACATCTTGCGCCTGATGGGCTGCTCTTAATTTTTCAAGAGCACTGTTGATAGCCGTTTTATTTCCGTCAGAAAGTTTCTCACCATATTCTTTCATCTGCTTTTCCGTTTGGAAAATCAGCGTATCAGCCTGGTTGATTTTTTCAACACGTTCTTTCTCTTTCTTATCTGAATCAGCATTGGCCTGAGCTTCCTGTTTCATCTTTTGAATTTCTGCATCTGTTAAACCAGATGACGCTTCAATTCTGATCTTCTGCTCCTTACCTGTTCCTTTATCTTTTGCCGATACGTGGAGAATACCGTTCGCATCAATATCGAATGTTACTTCAACTTGTGGTACACCACGTTGTGCTGGCGGAATTCCATCCAAGTGGAAACGTCCAATCGTACGGTTATCTTTCGCCATCTGGCGCTCACCTTGCAATACATGTATTTCTACTGAAGGTTGGTTGTCCGATGCCGTTGAAAACACTTCTGATTTCTTTGATGGAATCGTTGTGTTGGATTCAATCAATCTGGTGAATACACCACCAAGTGTTTCGATACCTAATGAAAGTGGCGTTACATCTAACAATAGAACATCTTTCACTTCACCGGTTAACACACCACCTTGAATTGCAGCACCAATCGCTACGACTTCATCCGGGTTTACACCTTTCGATGCTTTCTTTCCGAAGAATTTTTCAACTTCTTCAACGATGCGTGGAATACGAGTAGAACCTCCTACTAAAATGATTTCATCGATTTGAGAAACAGAGAACCCAGAATCCTCTACTGCCTTGCGGCAAGGATCAAGTGTTCTGCGCACCAAATCATCTACTAATTGTTCAAACTTCGCGCGAGATAATTTCTTTACCAAATGCTTTGGCACACCATCGACTGATGTTACATACGGTAAATTCACTTCTGTTTCCATTGAACTGGATAATTCGATCTTTGCTTTTTCAGAAGCTTCCTTCAAGCGTTGAAGCGCCATCGGGTCTTTACGCAAATCTATTCCTTCGTCACTTTTGAATTCATCTGCAAGCCAGTTCATGATGCGCAAATCGAAATCATCACCACCCAAATGTACATCACCGTTGGTTGATTTTACTTCGAATACACCATCACCTAATTCAAGAACAGAAATATCGAATGTACCACCACCTAAGTCGTACACCGCGATTTTCATATCGTGGTTCTTCTTATCCAAACCATACGCTAATGCTGCAGCTGTTGGCTCATTGATGATACGTTTCACATCAAGACCTGCAATCTGTCCGGCTTCTTTTGTTGCCTGACGTTCTGCATCATTGAAATAAGCAGGCACAGTAATAACCGCTTCGGTTACAGTAGTACCTAAATAATCTTCAGCAGTGCTCTTCATTTTCTGAAGAATCATTGCAGAGATTTCCTGAGGTGTATACATACGATCACCGATGCGAACGCGAACAGTGTTGTTGTTACCAGCCTCAGCTTGGTACGATACCATTTTCTTTTCGCCTGTTACTTCATCAAACTTCTTACCCATGAAGCGCTTGATTGAAGAAACGGTATTAGTTGGATTGGTAATCGCCTGACGCTTGGCAGGATCACCTACTTTGCGCTCGCCTTTTCCATTATCCAAAAACCCAACGATGGAAGGAGTTGTTCTTCTACCTTCGCTATTGGCAATTACCACTGGCTCGTTGCCTTCCATTACGGCTACGCACGAGTTTGTAGTTCCTAAGTCTATTCCGATTATTTTTCCCATGATATTTTTAGTGTTTGAGTTTCCTGGTTTAGTAAGCAGATTCCCCTCTTCAATGGTTATGCCAAGGGGGTTTTATTCGGTTAAAATGCCACAATGTCAGGAGAATAGGAGTGACACGTCAGGCTTTTGTACGAAAGCGACTGTCTGGATGTAATCCTTGTCAAACTGCGCTTTCGGTGTAAAAGCCTCACCCTCGGTCCCTCTACCAATGAACTCATTCATATGGGATTGGAATCAAAGATAGATTAAGCTCTTTTGCTTTTTTGTGCAGGTAGGCAATCTGGTGGTTTAATTGTTTTTCCTTATACCGCTGTATTCCTATTTC